>JAGNVG010000055.1 GCA_017986605.1 Limnohabitans sp. | reverse complement strand
GGCGCATGATGGCGGCCAGCTTGGCTTGGTCGGGCATGTAGTAACCGCCGATATCGACCGCCTTGCCCTGCACGGCATTGAGCTCGTCCACGATCTTCTTCTCGTTGTCGGTCAACACTTTGGCCAAGGGCGCGAACTGAGCAGCCAGCGCTGCGTCTTCGGTTTGTGCGGCCAACTCTTGAGCCCAATACATGGCCAAGTAGAACTGGCTGCCACGGTTGTCGAGCTGACCTGTTTTAGGCGAAGGATTCTTGTTGTTGTCGAGCAATTTTCCGGTCGCGGCATCCAGTGTCTTGGACAAGACGCCGGCCTTTTTGTTGCCGGTTTTCAGGCCCAGGTCTTCCAGCGACACGGCCAGTGCCAGGAATTCGCCCAGCGAATCCCAACGCAGGTGGTTTTCTTCGACCAACTGCTGAACGTGCTTGGGCGCAGAGCCGCCGGCACCGGTTTCGTACATGCCGCCACCGGCCATCAAAGGCACGACCGACAGCATCTTGGCTGAGGTGCCCAATTCCATGATCGGGAACAGATCGGTCAGGTAGTCGCGCAGGATGTTGCCTGTGGCGCTGATGGTGTCGAGACCGCGCACCACGCGCTCCAGGGTGTAACGCATGGCACGCACTTGGCTCATGATCTGGATTTCCAGACCCGAGGTGTTGTGCTCGTGCAGGTACATCTTGACTTTGGTGATCAGCTGGGCTTCGTGTGGGCGGTACTGGTCGAGCCAGAACACCACGGGCATGCCAGAGTTGCGGGCACGCGTGACGGCCAACTTGACCCAGTCGCGGATCGCAGCGTCCTTGACCTGGCACATGCGCCAGATGTCACCGGCTTCCACGTTTTCGGACAAGAGCACCTCACCGGTGTTGATGTCGGTGATGTTGGCGACGCCGTCTTCCTGGATTTCAAACGTCTTGTCGTGCGAGCCGTATTCTTCGGCTTGCTGGGCCATCAGGCCGACGTTGGGCACCGTGCCCATGGTCTTGGGGTCAAACGCGCCATGCCATTTGCAGAAGTTGATCATCTCCTGGTAAATGCGGGCAAAGGTCGATTCGGGCATCACGGCCTTGACGTCTTTGAGGCGGCCGTTGGCATCCCACATCTTGCCGCCATTGCGGATCATGGCGGGCATGGAGGCATCCACGATGATGTCGTTGGGTGAGTGGAAGTTGGTGATGCCTTTGGCCGAGTCCACCATGGCCAACTCGGGCCGGTGCTCGTGGCAAGCGTGCAGGTCGCGCTTGATTTCGTCTTGCTTGGACTGTGGCAGGCTGGTGATCTTGTTGTACAGATCGGCCATGCCGTTGTTGACGTTCACGCCCAGCTCTTTGAACAAAGCGCCGTGCTTTTCAAAGGCTTCTTTGTAGAAGATCTTGACGCAATGACCGAACACGATAGGGTGAGACACCTTCATCATGGTGGCCTTGACGTGCAGCGAGAACATCACACCGGTCTTGCGTGCGTCTTCGATTTCCTTTTCGTAGAACTCGCACAAGGCCTTTTTGCTCATGAACATGCTGTCGATGACTTCGCGGTCGAGCAACGAGACTTTGGGTTTGAGGATGATGGTCTTGCCGCTCTTGGTGATCAACTCCATCTTCACATCGCGGGCTTTGTCCAGGGTCATGGACTTTTCGCCGTGGTAGAAGTCGCCAGCGTGCATGTGCGACACGTGCGAGCGCGACGCTTGGCTCCACTCGGCCATGCTGTGGGGGTTCTTGCGGGCAAATTCTTTCACGGCGCGGGGGGCACGGCGGTCCGAGTTGCCTTCGCGCAGCACGGGGTTCACGGCAGAGCCAGTGCACTTGGAATAGCGCGCCTTGAGGGCTTTTTCTTCGTCAGTGCTGGGGTTTTCTGGGTAGTCGGGCAGGGCGTAACCCTTGGACTGCAATTCCTTGATCGCGGCGACCAACTGGCCCACCGAGGCGCTGATGTTGGGCAACTTGATGATGTTGGCTTCGGGCTTGAAAGTCAGCTTGCCCAGCTCGGCCAGGTTGTTGGTCACACGCTGCTCGGGGGGCAGCAAATCCGAAAACTCACCCAAAACGCGGGCCGCCACAGAAATGTCGCTCTC
Organism: Limnohabitans sp.; assembly: GCA_017986605.1. Classification (GTDB taxonomy): domain Bacteria; phylum Pseudomonadota; class Gammaproteobacteria; order Burkholderiales; family Burkholderiaceae_C; genus Limnohabitans_A. The sequence continues at coordinate 13,303 of JAGNVG010000055.1, read as the reverse complement.
GGCCACTTCGATGCCGGCAGGGGCTGCAAAAGTGCGGATGATCGGCAGGAACGAAGCTGTCGCCAGCAAAGGGGCTTCGTCCGTCAGGGTGTAAATGATCTTGGATTTGTCTGCAGCCATGGGTACTCTCGTTGTCAGGATGTAGGTATACGTCGTTCGGCGGTATGTCGAACCGTGCCAAAAACCACCCTTTTAAGGCGGTTTAGCCCGAGACTTTATCTCAAAAGACCCCCTTATTTTCTTACTGGACCCCGCCCACGGCTGTCTGAGCCAACGCATCCGGACGGTGCCTACACCCGGGCGATTAAACTGACACCCCTCGACAAATGCGCCAAGCCCTTGGATTTGGTGCCCGATTGACCCGGTGGGCACCCTGAATGCCCCCACCCCAACCTAGGAAAACCCCATGGGCGCGCAGTGGAAAGCAAAAGGCAAAGCACAGGCAGCGGATGCCAGAGGCAAATTGTTTGGTCGCCTGGCCAAAGACATCATGATTGCGGCCCGCAACGGCGCCGACCCCGCCGCCAACTCGCGCCTGCGCTTGGTGGTCGAGCAGGCCCGCAAAGTGTCCATGCCCAAAGAAACGCTGGAACGCGCCATCAAGAAGGGCGCTGGCCTTTTGGGCGATGCCGTGAGCTTTGACCGCGTGATTTACGAAGGTTTCGCGCCGCACCAAGTGCCGGTGATGATCGAAGTGCTGACCGACAACGTGAACCGCACGGCGTCTGAAATGCGTGTGTTGTTCCGCAAAGGCCAGCAAGGCACGTCGGGCTCGGTGTCCTGGGACTTTGACCATGTGGGCATGATCGAGGCCGAACCTGCCCAAGCTGGTGCGGACGCCGAACTGGCCGCCATCGAAGCCGGTGCGCAGGACTTTGAGCCCGCCGACGAAGACGGAGTGACCGTGTTCATCACCGAAGCCACCGACCTGGACCTGGTCAGCCGCGCCCTGCCCAATTTCGGATTCACCGTGGTGTCGGCCAAACTGGGCTACAAACCCAAGAACCCGGTCGACCCGGCCAACCTGAGCGCCGAACAGCTCGAAGAAGTCGAGACCTTTTTGGGGGCCATCGACAACAACGACGACGTGCAAAACGTTTTTGTGGGGCTGGCGGGTTAAGACCCGCACGGCTTTTGGGCATCCCCACATGAAACGGCTGCTGAGTTGTCTGCTGCTGACCTGGACCTGTCTCAGCAGCCAGGCCCAAGGCCGCATGGTGCGGCTGGACATCGGGCGAGAAGCCGCCCAACTGCCCGTCTATGCCATGACCCAGCCAGATGCCGTAGCCACGGTAATCCTGCTGCCCGGAGGCGATGGCGGCAGCGGCAAGATCGTGGACGGTCAACCCAGCAGCAAGAATTTTTTAACCCGTTCGCGTGAGCTGTTTTTTGCAGAAAAGTTCAATGTGCTTGTGGCATTTCGGGCCACCGACCTGCCCGGTCTGGACTACGACTACCGCGTGAGCGCCGCCCACATGCAGGAGCTGGCAGCGGTGGTTCGGCATGCCCGGCAACTCAGCACCGCACCGGTCTGGCTGATCGGCACGAGCCGGGGCACAGTGTCCGGCACCGCTGCCACGCTGGCCCTGCCCCCTGGTGAGGTTCAGGGCCTGGTCCTCACGTCCAGCGTGACCTCCAAGAAAACAGGTGCCATTGCCACGCAGCAGATCGGCAAAATCCGGGTGCCCACACTGGTGGTGCACCATAAGTACGATGCCTGCAAAATTTGCGTGCCGCATGAAGCCGCACGCATTACCGAGAGCCTGACATCGGCACCCGTCAAGAAATTTTTAATGCTCGATGGCGGTGCCAACCCCGTAGGCGACCCCTGTGAAGCCGAACACTGGCACGGTTTCATCCACTATGAAAAAGAAACCGTGCAACTGATCAGTCAGTGGATCAAAGCGCCACAGAACTGAACCTGTGAAAATCCTGAGGGCATTCAGGACGGTACATCGATACCGAACTCTTTACGAAGCACTCCGGGAAGCTCTGAGTCAGCCAACGCCCGCTGAGTCAAAGTGCCACGCGACCAGTTTTTGAGCACCGTACCTGAGAGAATTTTTCGTCCTTCCGGGGTTTGCAAAATCACCAGCAGTTGCTTCACAAAAATCGACTCGGGATGTGTGGAGTTCATGTAATTGACCGGCGAAAAATCAAGCCATTCTTGCGCAACAGGACTGAACGAAAATTGCGCCGTCCAATGCCCACCGATGCAGGCTTGAAGCAAATACTCTTGATCAGGCAACAGGCTGAGCATGAACCTGTCCTGATCCTGATGCACTTCGGTCTCCAGCACATCCATGGGCAACGGGGCCCGCAGGCCGTAGCTGCCAAAACCCAAATCGCACAACCAATCTTGATCGGCCAGTTTCACCAAAATGGCCATGTGTGTTTTGGGTCGGCGCTCTGCATAAAACATCGGCCTAGCTGCCACAAAAAAATGTGAGATGCCCAGTGCCTGCAGCGCCATGGAAAACAAGCCATTCACTTCATAGCAATACCCACCGCGCTGTTGATTCACTATTTTTTGAACAATGTCCTCAGGCACCAATGACACCACCTGACCGGCCTGAACATCTAGGTTCTCAAAAGGTACGCTGCGCAGTTGAAAGCGCATCAATTCGGTCAAAGTCGCCAGATCGGCTTTGGCCTCGCCTTGAAATCCGATGCGTGCCAGATAGCGGTTGAAGTCAAAATTTTGGGCTTGCACAGGGACTCGCTTTCCATGGGATTGGCTTGAAAAGCCTATGCTCTCTCAACACAGCATCGGCACAGATGACAGAAATGCGTTGATTAGACAGGTACAGATCCATGAAAATAGAATCTGTCATGCAACACACTTATTTGCAAATTGCCCGTGCCCTTCAAACAGACATTGAGGCTGCACGTTACGCAGTAGGGGAAAAACTGCCTTCTGTCAGGCAATACGCCCAGGCGATGGGCGTGAGCCCATCGAGCGTCACCCGCTGTTACAGACATCTGGAAGCGTTGGGTTATGTCACCACACGCCTCAAATCCGGCATGTACGTTGCAGACTGGAAAGCCTCCTTCGCACCCCAGCGCAACACCACGCCTATGGCGCAGGCATCGGAATTGCCAGCGTTCGAGTTCCAAAAACTCGCCTCAGTTCAAGACAGACTCTCGCAGTTGCATGCGCTCACAGCCCAAACCCTGCGGCTTGGCTTGCACTTGGCCAACGCCACAGCGGCCTGGTATCCCTGCGAAGCGCTGGCCCGCATCGGCCAGCGCCTGCTGCGCAGCCAGCCCGAGCTTTTGGGAAGCTACCCCACAGGCACCGGACTACCGGCGCTGAAAATGGAACTGGTTCGACACTTGGGACTCGGCGGCCAAGACCTGACGCCCGACGACCTCCTGATCACGCACGGCGGCACAGAGGCCATGCAGTTGGCACTGAGGGCCGTCATGCAACCCGGCGATACGGTGGTTGTGGAATCCCCGGTTTATTTCGGCTTGTTGCAAATGATCGAGGGCCTGGGGCTCAAAGCACTTGAAGTGCCGTCCTCTGTTCATGGGCAAGGCATCAGCGTCGAAGCTTTGGCCTATGCGCTGGAACACAACACGGCCATCAAAGCCATTGTGGTCATGCCCAGCTTCCAGAACCCCTTGGGCACACAAATGCCTCCCTCGGCCAAACGCCAATTGATTCGACTCAGCCAGCAGTACCAAGTCAGCTTGATTGAAGACGATGTGTTTGGCGACTTGTCACCAGACTCTGAGTGCCCTCAACCCCTGAAAGCATGGGACAAGCTGGGCCATGTCATTTATTGCGGCTCCGCCAGTAAAAGCATCTCGCCAGCCTTTCGCTTGGGCTGGATCGTCGCAGGACGCCATCAAAGCCGCGTGAACGCACTCAAACTCAGCAGCACATTGAGCACCCCGGTTTTTGAACAACATGTTCTGGCCGCCTATTTCCAATCGGGCGCATTGCCTGCGCATTTGCGCCAACTCAGGCAACGGCTTCAAAGCTGCATTCGGCCTGCCACCGAAGCCGTCAAAAAATACTTCCCCACCGGGACAAAAATCACCTGCCCCATCGGCGGTTGGTGGCTTTGGCTTGAACTGCCTGAGCCTTTTGACACCATGCCATTGCTACACCTCTCGGTGCCTTTGGGGATCGGATTTGCACCCGGCGGCTTGTTCTCAACATCCTCCAAATTCGCACATTGCATGCGGGTGAACATTGGCCGTCCTTGGGACCGAGAGATGGATCAGGGCTTCAAGACACTGGGGTCGCTGGCCAAACAGCTGATGACCCCTGACAGATGACCCCAAAAAACAAGCCCGGCCAGTGAACTGGCCGGGCTGATGGGGCGTCACGAATGAATAGCCTTCTCAGGCTAGCAAGCGCCGCTGCTGCACCGCTTGTGCCAGCGCCGTCAGCACCGGCACGGTCTGCTCAAAGCTGATGCAGGCGTCGGTGATCGACACGCCGTATTGCAGGGGCTGACCGGGTTTCAGGTCTTGTCGGCCTTCTTGTAAATGGCTTTCGATCATCAGGCCCATGATGCGGCGGTCACCTGCTGCCACTTGGCCGGCCACATCGTGGGACACCTCGATCTGTTTGGCGTGTTGTTTGCTGCTGTTGGCGTGCGACACGTCCACCATCACTTGCGGTGCAATGCCTGAAGACTCCAGCGCTTTGCACGCGGCATCCACATCGGCAGCAGAGTAATTAGGCGCCTTGCCGCCGCGCAAGATGATGTGCACGTCCTGGTTGCCGCGTGTCTCGAAAATCGCGGCTTGGCCCATCTTGGTCATGCCCATGAAGGCGTGCGCCGCTTTGGCCGCCACCACCGCGTCTGCGGCCACTTTGACACCGCCGTCGGTGCCGTTCTTGAAACCCACCGGGCACGACAGGCCACTGGCCAGCTGGCGGTGGCTTTGGCTTTCAGTCGTGCGGGCACCGATGGCGCCCCAGGTGACCAGATCGCTGATGTACTGCGGGCTGAGCAAGTCCAGAAATTCGGTGGCCACGGGCAGCCCCAAATCGAGGATGTCGAGCAAAAGCTTGCGGGCCATCTCCAGCCCCTGGTTCATGGCAAAGCTGCCGTCCAAGTGCGGGTCGTTGATGTAGCCCTTCCAACCCACGGTGGTGCGGGGTTTTTCAAAGTACACACGCATGACGATTTGCAGGTCTTTGGCGTGTTTGTCCGCCTCTGCTTTGAGCAACCGGGCGTAGGCAATGGCCTGGTCGTGGTCATGGATCGAGCACGGGCCGACCACCACGACCAGACGGTCGTCCTGGCCTTGCAGCACGTTCGAGATGTCTTGGCGTGAGCGCTCCACCAACGCCAAATGCGCGGGCGATGCGGGCAGCCGCTCTTCGAGCAGCGCGGGTGTCATGAGGGGGCGCACCGAGGCAATGCGGGTGTCGTCGATGCGGGTTTTGTCTTGGGTGGAAAGCATGGGGAGTCCAACAACTGAATTGGGCATCAGTTTAATGGCCCGCTCTGACACGCTTAAATACGGGCTTCACGCAAAGCGCATAGGCAAATACGGCGAGGGGTCAATCCAGGTGTGCCGCCCCTCGACCATTTCAGCCAGCAAGCGGCCGGCCACCGGCCCGAGCGTGAAACCCTGGTGCGCGTGGCCGAAGTTGAACCACAAACCCTTGTGGTGCGGTGCAGGGCCCATCACGGGCAGCATATCGGCGGTACAGGGGCGTGCACCGAGCCAAGGGGCCTCGGGCAAAGGCTCACCCAAATCCACCAGTTCACGCGCCAGCGCTTCGGCCTTGGCCAATTGCACGGGCGTGGGTGGCGCGTCGATGGGGGCAAATTCGGCACCTGTGGTCAGCCGCAGGCCTTTCTGCATGGGGGCCAGCACATAGCCACGTTCGGCATCGAGCAGGGGCTGCCGCACCTGAGCTGGCGAGGTGTAGTGCTGGTGGTATCCGCGTTTGATGAACAGCGGAAAACGGTAGCCGAGCGTGCGGATCAAGCCGTCGGCCCATGGGCCCAGCGCCAACACCGCTTGCTCGGCATCCACGCGGCCTTCGGTGGTCTGCACCGACCATGCAGAACCGTTCGATTGCATGCTGGCAGCATCACCGGTCAACACACGCCCGCCACGTGCCACAAACAAGTCGGCATAGCGCTGCACCAAGGCACCGGGGTTGTTCACCGCCCAAGGATCCAGCCAATGCACGGCACCCGCCATGGCCCTCTGCAAAGCGGGTTCGGCCTGCGCCAGCTGCGTGGTGTTTTCGGCTTGGTAACGCACACCAAAACGGTCATGCAAAACCGCTGCCCGCTGTGCCGCCTCATCGTAGGCTTCAGCAGTGCGGAACACAAAGCGAAAGCCTTCACGCGCCACCAGATCTTGCGCACCCGCAGCAGCCATCAGCAGATCGTGTTCGTCAGTGGCGTGGGCAATCAGGCGGCTGTAGGCTTGCGTGGCTTGCGCATGGCGCTTGGGGTGTGAGTGGTGCAAGTAGCGCAGCAGCGATCCCGCCATTTGCCACAGGCCACGCGCGTGCCAGTTGACTTCGGCCCCACGGCCCACGGCCACGTTCAACAAGAAACCCGGTTCACGAGGAAAGGCATAAGGCTCGACCGCCTCTTGTTGAATCAGGCCCGCATTGCCAAACGAGGTCTCCTGGCCGGGGGCGCGCCGGTCCACCAAAGTGACCTCGAAACCACGTTGCTGCAAATGCAAGGCGGTACAGGTGCCGACCATGCCGGCCCCCAGAACAAGGATGGAAGAAGTCATGGTGCTTCGGACCGCGTTGCGGTCTCAATGAAAAGAGGAAATGCATGACAAGGCAAGCCTTGAATGCATTCAGTATAGAGACGATGGGGGCTTGTTGGCCGAAGATGCCGAGCAGGCCTGTCGCTCTGTTTAAACTGTTTGCATGAGCACCACCACTGAACACCTCCAACAAGCCTTGACCGATTTGTTCGCCCCTTGGGTACAGGCCCTGAATCTGAAAGTTGAGGGCTTTGATGCCGACAGCGTGACCCTGCGCTTGCCACAAAGCGATCAGCTCTCACGGGTGGGGGGCATGCTGTGCGGTCAAGCCATGATGGCGGCGGCCGACACCGCCATGGTGTTGGCACTGATCAACCACTTTGGTCAATTCAAACCTTGCAGCACGGTACAGCTGTCCAGCACTTTCATGAAGCCTCTCTCCGGGCAGGATGCACTCGTCACCGCCAAAGTCTTACGCGCGGGCAAAGCCATGGCATTTGGCGAAATTGACCTGGCCGGGGCCGCCGATGGGAAAAGCGTTTTCAAAGCCAGCACGACTTATGCGTTGATGTGACACTGGCCAGGCCTCGCCCCTCGCAACCCAGGTGACTGCCTGTTTTGTCCTGCACGGCTAAGGTGATGGCCTTATTGATCGGAGTTTGGCCATGAAACACCTCGGTTCTTCCTCTTCTGTCCAGCCGCTGAACTCGCGGCGTTGCCTTCTGTTGGCTGGTACCGTCTTGCTGACAGGGGCTTTGAGTGCAATGGCCTCCCGCGCCTTGGCGCAGGAGTTTCCGCCCAAAAAGAACATCACGATGGTTGTGGGCTTTGTGGCTGGAGGCGCCGCCGACATGGGCGCACGCATCATCGCCAAACGATTGGGTGAGAGCCTGGGCGTTTCGGTCACTGTTGAAAACAAGGCCGGAGCGGGCGGCAACATCGCACACCAGTTCACCGCCACAGGTCCAGCCGACGGCAGTGTGTTGCTCTTGGGCTCGGTGGGGCCACTGGCGATTGCGCCGCACATGATGAAGCTGCCCTACGACCCCGTGAAGGACTTGGCCCCTTTGACCATGGCCATGAATTTCCCCAATGTCTTGGTGGTCGATCCGGGCGCGGGCATCAAGACCTTTGCCGAGTTCATTGCTGCTGCGCGAAAGCATCCGGGCAAACTGACTTTTGCCTCGACAGGCCCCGGCTCAGCCTCACACCTTGCTGGAGAACTGCTCAACGACATGGCCAAATTGGACACGGTGCATGTGCCCTACAAAGGAGGCGCCGCTGCGCTGCAGGATGTCCTGGGTGGTCGTGTGACTGGCTGGTTTGCCACCATGGCCACCGCCGCGCCACACATCGAAGCGGGCAAATTGATTGCCTTGGCCAGCACGGGCACTCAACGCCTGCCTGCCTTGCCGAAAGTGCCTACGGTGGCGGAGTCGGGTTTTAACGGCTTCAACGCCACCAACTGGTACGCCTTTGTGGCCTCATCCAAAGTGCCCAAAGCGATGCTGGACCGCTGGAACACGGAGTTGGTCAAAGTGCTGACCACATCTGATGTGGTGGAACAACTCAATAAGCATGGCCTCACCCCGATGCCCGGCACACGGGATGAACTGTCTCGGTACATGGCCAGCGAAACCGCCATGTGGGGCCGGGTGATCCGTGAGCGCAAGATCGTGGCAGATTGAGCCCATCGAAAACCCATGCCATTGCATGGTCAGTCGGACCATGCACCTGATTGGCTACAATAGCGGCTCATTACAGTGTTTGAGGTTCACCATGTCTGCTCATAACGATACACACACATCTGACGATCCCGTGGAAAACGTGGTCAAGCACATTCCAGTGGTTATTCCTGCTGCTGGTGCCGTGTTGATTTTTCTGTTGGCCTTCATCGCCGTGTTCATGGCCTGAATTTTTTGCACTCTGCGGTGCGTGCTTTCAGCAGCGCCGCTCAGCCCAAACCCGCAACAGCTTTGCTTTGCGGGTTTTTTTTGGGGTGAGGTTTGACATGTTCTTCAGGGCAGCTCGCGCACCGGCATGATGTGCAGCGCCCCTGGGGCAATGAGCAATTGCACCCAAGCGCCAGCGGTCACCTGCAGACGGGCCAATAGGCGCGTGGTCAGGTTCAGGGTGATGACTTGACTGGGCAATGCCATTGGCATGAGTGTGCACAAACTTATCTCACCCAAAGACAAGACTTCGATCAGTTGGCAACGCAAACAGGTTGCGCCTGGTTCGAGATGCTCGGGACTCTCGTGGTCAGCCAACACATCCACCTGTTCACCGTTGAGCACCCAAGTCACACAGGTGCCGTCGTCGATCTTGTTTTTGTCGATCACCCGCAAATCAATGGCAGCCGCTGAACGCTCAGGGTCGGTCCAACGCAAGTGACCCCATCCGGGCTGGTCTTTGTGAAATACACCTGTGAAGTGGTTTTGAATGCCCACCAATTCGGCCACTCTGGCGTTGCGTGGGCTGGCAAATACGCGGGAAGGCTCCCCCGTTTGCAGTGTTTGGCCTGCGTCCACGATCACCACCCGGTCGGCCAAGCGACGGGCTTCTTGCAGGTCGTGCGTGACCAGCACCATGGGCACCGACACCTTTTGGCGCAAGGCGGCCAACTCTCGGTACAGCGCCTGCCGTGTGGGTGCATCCACAGCCGAAAACGGCTCATCCAGCAACAAAACCCCCGGCAAACCCTCCGGTTCGTGCGTCTGCGAAGACGGCTTGGGCATAACCCGAACCAACGCCCGAGCCAGTGCCACGCGCTGCTGCTGACCACCGGAGAGCTGCGATGGCCTGCGTTCACTCAAAGCGGCTAAGCCCAGTCGTACCAACAAAGACTGCACGTCACTCGCCGTCCATCCCGGGCCTGCGGCCAACGCCACGTTGGCATGCGCCGTCATATGCGGAAACAGGGCGTAATGCTGAAACACCAAACCTGCCCTGCGCTGCTGTGGACTGAGTTGCACGCCTGTGTGCGTGTCGAGCCAGTCTTGACCATTCACGCGAATATGGCCTTGTAAATCAGCGGGCGTCCACAGCCCAGCGATGGCACGCAGCATGCTGGTTTTGCCGCTGCCGGATGGACCGACCAAAGCCACCAACTCACCTGCGCCACAGTCAAACTCTGCCGCTAAGCGGATCGGCGTGTCAGAGCGAAGTTGAACATGCAAGCCCGACATCAGCGCTCCTGCAAGGCCCGGCCACGTTGGCCAACCTGATCAAAAGCCAACACCAGGCTGAGCGCCAGCAAAGACACGCACACCAACGTCAGCGCCATCACGTGGGCAGACTGCAGCTCCATGCCTTGCACTTTGTCGTAAAGCGAGACCGACAAAGTACGCGTCTCCCCCTCGATGTTGCCACCCACCATGAGCACCACGCCAAATTCACCTAAGGTATGCGCCACTGTCAGCGCCATGCCGGCCAGCAAACCGGGCCAAGCCAATGGCAACTCGATACGCCAAAATGTTTGCCACGTGGACAAGCCCGAGACCCAAGCCGCCTCGCGCAGGCTGTTGGGCACCGCTGCAAACGCCCGTTGTATGGGTTGCACCATGAATGGCAAATTGATCAACACACTCACCAACAGCAGCCCGTCAAGGGTGAACACCAAACGAACACCCGATGCGGCCAACCAAGCGCCCAGCGGGCTGCCTTGACCCAATGCCATTAAAAAATAGAAGCCGATGACGGTGGGCGGCAATAACAGTGGCAAGAGCAACAAAGCTTCAACCACTGGACGCCCCGCCCAGCGCGTCACCGCCAGCCAACGGGCCAGCGCCAAGCCCACCGGCAACAAGGCCAAGGTGGTCAACACCGCCAAGGTCAGCGATACGGTAAGGGCAGACCAATCCATGAGGCTTTCTGAAGAAAATTCAATTGATGATTATTGCGGCAAGGCGTAGCCATGCCGAACAAATACAGCCTGAGCCTGTGGACTCAGCAAAAATTGATGCCAAGACACCGCTGCCGGGCTGGCCCCTCGCAACAACACCATGCGCTGGTGCAACGGGGTGTGCAGCTTGTCTGACAAGGGCAAAACCTGCAAAACAGAGGCCATTTCTGGCGCGGTGGCCAAGGCCAAGGCCGTCACGCCCGCTTGCGCAGCACCCGTGGCGACAAACTGTGTCGCTTGGCCAATGTTATCGCCCAACACTTTTTGGGCGGCGAGCTGCGGCGCAAGACCTGAGCGCTGCAATACCTCTTCTGCAGCCGAACCATAGGGTGCCAGCGCTGGGTTGGCGATCGCGAACTTGTCCCCCGGCTTCAAGGACTGCACCACAGCGACCAGTCCCTTCGCCAAAGGCAGTGCTGAATTCTTAGGCACGATCAAGGCCAATCGACCCGTTGCATAACGTTGTCCCGCATCCACCGTGCGGCCCGCTTTGGCCAATTCGACGACACGGTCTTCGTCGGCTGATATGAATTGCTCCACTGGAAGCCCTTGCAAAATTTGCCGAGACAAATTTCCCGATGCCCCAAAGTTGACCTCAACCTGAATACCTGTTTGTTTCCTGTACTGGGCCACCAAGTCAGCGAGCACAAACTTCAAGTTACTGGCGGCCGCAATTTTGATTCGCACCTGTTCCTGTGCTTTGACGGCAAGCGGTGCCAGCAAACACGCCACCAGCCAGGCCCGACGGTCAGCGGCAGCTGAAATGGAAGACAAGGCGGGCATAAAGTCATGCATATTTTGCATAGATTTAAAGGGGTTTTGAACGCAACTGACAGGCACGGATCAGGCTGGCTCCCTAAAATCGAGGCCCTTGGTTACCAAGCAGGTACAGCCGACGCTTTCAGCCTGACAGAGTCACCAGTATCTCAGCCCTAGAGCCGTTTTTTCAAAGCACCTGTACAGAGGTTTTGAAAAAACGATTTTTAAACTTGGAGCTAGTCATGAACTCACCCGTGATGCAGGGCCTGAACCTGAACACCCCTGCGTATGTCAAAAACGCGAAACTGATCGCCTGGGTCGCCGAAATGGCCGCCCTGTGCAAACCCGCCAACATCTACTGGTGCGACGGCTCGCAAGAAGAATACGACCGCCTGTGCGCCGAGTTGGTCACTGCCGGCACCTTCAAAAAGCTCAACCCCGCTAAGCGCCCCAACTCTTTCCTGGCTTGCTCCGACCCGTCGGACGTGGCCCGCGTGGAAGACCGCACCTACATCTGCTCGGCCCAAAAAGAAAACGCCGGCCCCACCAACAACTGGATGGAACCCGCGCAAATGCGCGCCACCCTGAACCCGCTGTTTGACGGTTGCATGGCCGGCCGCACGATGTATGTGGTGCCTTTCTCGATGGGCCCGCTGGGTTCGCACATCAGCCACATCGGCATTGAGCTGACCGACAGCGCTTACGTGGCCGTCAACCAAAAAATCATGACCCGCATGGGCAAAGCCGTGTTTGACGTGCTGGGCACCGACGGCGAGTTCGTGCCCTGCATGCACACCGTGGGCGCACCTTTGGCTACTGGACAAAAGGACACCACCAGCTGGCCTTGCAACCCCACCACCAAATACATCGTGCACTTCCCCGAGACCCGCGAGATCTGGTCTTACGGTTCGGGCTACGGCGGCAACGCGCTGCTGGGCAAGAAGTGCTTTGCGCTGCGCATCGCCTCCAACATGGGCCGCGAGCAAGGCTGGCTGGCCGAGCACATGCTCATCTTGGGCGTGACCAACCCCCAAGGCAAGAAATACCACGTCGCAGCGGCTTTCCCCAGCGCCTGCGGCAAGACCAACTTCTCGATGCTGGTGCCACCCAAGGCCTTCGAAGGCTGGAGCGTGACCACCATCGGCGACGACATCGCCTGGGTCAAGCCCCACACCGACGGCAAGATGTACGCCATCAACCCCGAAGCCGGTTACTTTGGCGTCGCCCCCGGCACCAACATGAAGACCAACCCCAACTGCATGCTGAGCCTGCACAAGGACGTGATCTTCACCAACGTGGCCCTGACCGACGACGGCGACGTGTGGTGGGAAGGCATGGAAAAAGACACCGGCTCTTTGCCCGATCACCTGATCGACTGGCAAGGCAAGGACTGGACACCCCAGATCGCCAAAGAGACTGGCGCCAAAGCCGCTCACCCCAACGCCCGCTTCACCGTGGCTGCTGCCAACAACCCCGCGCTCGACCCCGCATGGGACGACGCTGCGGGCGTGCCGATCGACGCTTTCATGTTTGGTGGCCGCCGCTCGACCACCGTGCCGCTCGTCACAGAAGCTCGCAGCTGGACCGAAGGCGTGTACATGGCCGCGACCATGGGCTCGGAAACCACCGCTGCCGCCTTTGGCGCACAAGGCGTGGTGCGCCGTGACCCGTTCGCGATGCTGCCTTTCTGCGGCTACAACATGAGCGACTACTTCCAGCACTGGCTCGACACCGGCGCCAAGGCCGAGGCCGCTGGCCACAAGCTGCCCGCCATGTACTGTGTCAACTGGTTCCGCAAGGGCGAAGACGGCTCGTTTGTCTGGCCTGGCTACGGCGACAACATGCGCGTGCTCAAGTGGATGATTGACCGCCTGGAAGGCAAAGCGCAAGGCGAACAAACCATGTTCGGCGTGGCCCCCACGTACG
>JAGNVG010000001.1:3114-56857 GCA_017986605.1 Limnohabitans sp. | reverse complement strand
GAAATCTTCAACTGCTCAGCACCCGACACAGGCAACATGGAAACGCTGGAGCGCTACGCCAGCGAAGAACTCAAGGACGAATGGCTGGAGCCTTTGCTGCGCGGCGAGATCCGCTCGGCCTTCCTGATGACCGAGCCCGATGTGGCCTCGTCGGATGCCACCAACATCGAATGCGAAATCCGCCGCGATGGCGACGACTACGTGATCAATGGCCGCAAGTGGTGGTCGTCCGGCGCAGGTGACCCACGCTGCGCGGTGTACATCGTCATGGGAAAAACCAACCCCGATGCGGGCCGCCATGAGCAGCAGTCCATGATCGTGGTGCCTGCCAACACCCCTGGCGTCACCGTGGTGCGCGCCCTGTCGGTGTTTGGCTACGACGACGCCCCACACGGCCACATGGAAGTGGTCCTCAAAAACGTGCGCGTGCCTGCCAGCAACTTGCTGCTGGGCGAAGGCCGCGGCTTTGAAATCGCCCAAGGTCGCCTTGGCCCTGGCCGCATTCACCACTGCATGCGCACCATTGGCTGCGCCGAGCGTGCCCTTGAACTCATGTGCAAACGCCTCAACAGCCGCGTGGCCTTTGGCCGCGAAGTGGCACGCCAGACCGTGTGGCAAGAGCGCATCGCCGAGTCGCGTTGCATGATCGAGCAGGCCCGCCTGCTGACGCTCAAAGCCGCACACATGATGGACACCGTGGGCAACAAAGTCGCCAAGGCCGAGATCGCCATGATCAAGATCGTGGCCCCACAGATGGCCTGCCAGATCATCGATTGGGCCATCCAGGCCCACGGCGGTGGCGGCGTGTCACAAGACTTCCCACTGGCCTATGCCTACGCCCATCAGCGCACGCTGCGCTTGGCCGACGGTCCGGACGAGGTGCACCGCAACTCGCTGGCCAAGCTGGAGCTGGCCAAACACCTAGCGATGCCCGGTGAAGTGGACATGCCCATCACCCGCGGCAGCTGATAGCTGATAGCTGATAGCTGAAGCTCACCGCAAAACGGCCTGCACCACACATCTGTGGCAGGCCGTTTTTTTGCGCTCCTTGTTTCTTTCAATTGACACTGAAAGGCGTGCACCCATGATCGATCTCTACACTTGGCCCACCCCCAATGGTCACAAAATCCACATCATGCTGGAGGAATGCAAACTGCCCTACCGGGTGCATGCCGTCAATATCGGCACCGGTGACCAGTTTCAGTCCGAATTCCTGAAGATCAGCCCCAACAACAAAATCCCCGCCTTGGTCGATTCGGACGGGCCGGATGGCAACCCGATCTCGATCTTCGAGTCGGGTGCAATGCTGATTTACCTGGCGGCCAAAGAAGGCAAGTTCATGCCTAAGAGCGATCGCGCCAAATACGAGGTGCTGCAGTGGCTGATGTTCCAGATGAGCGGTGTGGGCCCCATGCTGGGCCAGGCGCACCACTTTCGCATCTATGCGCCTGAAAAGATCGAGTACGGCATCAACCGTTACACCAACGAGGCCAAGCGCCTGTATGGCGTGATGGACAAGCAACTGCAAAGCCAGCCTTGGATCGCAGGTAAAACCTATTCGATCGCCGACATGGCGATCTTTCCCTGGCTGCGCAGCTGGCAAAACCAAGGCATCGACTGGGCCGACTACCCGCACCTCAAGGCCTGGTTTGACCGCATCAGCGAGCGCAAAGCAGTGCAAAAAGCGGTGCAGGTGCTGGCCGATGCGCGCAAGCCTCTGCTGGACGACAAAGCACGACAAGCCCTGTTCGATGACAGCCAATACAAAAAGCGCTGAACCGCTGCGGACTTTTTTGCACTTCAGCCCAAGAACTGCCAATTTGAGGGTTAGAATACGGCTTGTCGGAGCGTAGCGCAGCCTGGTAGCGCATCTGCTTTGGGAGCAGAGGGTCGCGAGTTCGAATCCCGCCGCTCCGACCATTTTCTGATGTTAGTTTTTCAGAAAATTTCCAGAGTCTGGTGACAGACGCACAAACAACAAAGGCCCGCGAGGGCCTTTTGTGTTTCTGAAGATCTTGCCACTTCTGCCCGTAGCTCAGTTGGATAGAGCAACAGCCTTCTAAGCTGTGGGTCACAGGTTCGATCCCTGTCGGGCAGACCAATCGGCCTCACCCGAGTCAAGTCAATCAATTGGCGTAATGCGTCCTGCGGCTGGAGTCTGCCAACAAGCCAGGCAATGCCTGCCAAGCTTGCGAGATGTCCTTGATCAGGGTTTTGACTTCTTCAAGCGCGGTCAAATCATTGTGTGCATTGACATGAAAGAGTCGGCGAGTGATGTAGGCATACAACTCGTTGAGATTTTGAGCCAATTCACCACCACGCTCGAAATCGAGCGCACCTTGCAAACCCACCACGATACGACCTGCACGGGCCAAGGCTTTGGATTTTTCCTCAATGACGTTGTTCTGAATATGACCAGATGCAGTGGCCAGACTCTCCAGCAAACCATCAAACAACATCTGAATCAATTGGATGTTGTCAGCCGTAGCTACGCCAGTCACAACTTGAACAGAACCGTAACTTTCAGCAAACTTGGAATATGCACGCATGGAAAAAACCCCTTTACTACTTCAGTAACAGAGGAATCGGCGGTAGTGCGGGAAACTTGAGTCCGATCGAGTCGATCAGGACACTTTCTTTCAGCCCATCGGGCCGGTTGATCAAGCAACCGTGTCACCCAAGGGAGGCTGGGGGGCTACAGGATGATCTCCAGACGCAGCGGTTATGACGCCATTCAAGCCACTCTGAGGCATCAACCAATCCGATAAAGGACTGCTGGCGTCCTGCTGGGTTTTGCTCAATAAAAATTGTCCAGCTTCATCCATCGAGGCGCGAATAGGCCCCCACTCCGACTCTGGAGTTTGTGATGCATTCAAGCCACATTGGTACAAGGCGTTGGCCTGTGCTGACGGAATCCAAGACTCCACCATCCCCTTGGATGTTGAAATTTGCTTGGTGTTCTTGGGTTCCCCAGACAACCCCCTCTGGCCATCCTTGAAGCCCTCCTTGTAGAGCGCCTCCATGTGCTTGGACAAGACCACGGGGTATTGGCTGCGCAAATCGGCCATGGCCTCTGCATCCATCCCCTCCGCAGCCCGCCCGGTCATTGCATCCCACAGCTTTTTGGAGGACAAGCCCATGAATGGTGTCGCTGCAATTACCGACTTTTCATTGATGGACGTCATCACTTTTCGGGTTTCTTTTTCGATCGCATTGACCCGGTCAATCAGATAGATGACCAGGATCAAAATCACCAACAAACCGATGGCAATCAGGGCATTGACCAAAGCTTCCATGGTCATCAAAGGGCTGAAGAACTCACAGGCATAGAACCCTCAGTATTCTGGGCCAATTGGTCGGCCGCCGCTTGTAAAGCCGCCTCTTCAGCTGCGAGTTCATCGCGCAGAAAACCCAGCACCTGAAAGGGTTCCTCCAGGCGCAGTTCGTAATAACTGATCTGGTTGGCCAAGGCCTGCATGGCCTCAATGGCTTTGGCTGCTGACAAATCCGTTTTTTGGTAGCGTGCGCCTAATGCAAAGGCCTCGGTCACGTACTCTTCTGGTAAATAAGCGTAAATGTCAGATTCGCCGGCCCGAATTTTTTGAAATTTAGAGGCCGTCGGGGCTTCCGGCACCGGTTTGCTGGCCACGAGCGCCATACGGACCAACTCCTGCCATGCCGCTGTTTGTTCTGCTCCCGCCACAAACGTCTTGTCCAGATGGGCTCGGCAAATCATGCCCATGCGCATACGAAAGCTGCGCGCGTCGCGCGAATCGGAATCGAGAGACGTCACTTTCTCATAGGCTGCGACAGCTCGTCGCATGTCATCTACAGGGCTGTTCCGGTAAAAAATATTGAGCATCAGGTGATTTTGTCGAATTCAAGACATTTGCAGATTTTGCCGCAATTTCTTCACCACTGCAGAAAGAATTTGACTCACCCTGGATTCACTGACACCCAAAACCTCGCCAATCTCCTTGAGATTGAGCTCTTCAACGTAATAAAGAGACATGACCATGCGTTCGCGCTCGGGTAATTGGTCGATGGCTTGCACCACGGCCTCCATGAACTCCGCTTCCTCCACCATGACTTCGGGCTGCATCGCACTGTCACCAGGCATGCTCATGACCTCGTCATTGACGACCTCCATCGAAAAGGTTTCAAAGCGTTTGGCCTGCCCCCGCTCTTTGTGGAACTCTTCGATTTCCTTGCCCATGAACTGGGCCAACTCGACCTGGGTCGGTGCACGACCCAACTCTGCGGCCAACACGTGCACCGCTTCGTTCTCGTTTTTGTTGAATGCGACTGCTGAGCGAGGCAAGAAAGACTGCCTGCGGACTTCGTCCAAGATGGCGCCGCGCACCCGACTGAGTGCGAAATGCTCAAACTCAAACCCTTTGGTAGGGTCAAAGGACCGTGCGGCTTCGATCAAGCCGACCATGCCCACCTGAACCAATTCGTCCAGCTCCATGAAAGGCGGAAGTCGCGCTTTCAGGTGCACCGCCACACGTTTGACCATGGGCATGTGCGTCAGGATCAACGATTCGTGTCGGTTACCGACTTCTTCGTACAAGGAAACATTGCTGCTCATGCACTTACCCGCCTACCGGAACGCGAAGCATGCGCTCCATGAAAAACTGCATGCGACCAGAGGCCGACTGGACCGGCGGCAATTGAATCACCGCCTCTGCCAGACCTCTGAAATCACGGGCAGCGGCACTGCCCGGAGCGTAATCCAGAACTGACTGGTACTTTCGCAAGGCTTGCAGAACCAACTCATCGCCCTCGATGGCATGTAAGTAACGGATGGAGACGCCCAGAAACCGGGTGCAGACATCGTTCAGACGACGGTAAAGCTGCCGGCCTTCATGGGCGCTGCCCACCATATTCGGGATCAAATAAATCTCGTCCAGCGACTGTTCGGTCGACATGACCTTGATCAGGCCATAGGCGTCGGCAATCGATGAGGGCTGATCGCACACCACCACGAAACGTCGCTGGCAAGCGGCCATGAACGCCAGCACAGCAGGGGCGATGCCGGCTGCCACATCCACCACCAAGTAATCCACAGGTTCGTCTAGGGTGTCAAACGCGTGGATCATGGTGGCAATCTGTGTCGAGTCCAGCGCTGCGATGTCACGCAAGCCAGATGCGCCTGGCACCAAACGCACCCCTTGCGCTGTGGTGATCAAAACTTCTTGCAGAGTTTTGCTGCCATTGAGCACATGGCTGATGTTGTACGGGGCATGTGCCCCCAGCGCGATTTGCGCATTGGCCATACCCAAGTCAGCATCCAGCAACATCACTTTGTGGCCACGCATGGCCAAAGCCACCGCCAAATTGATGGACACAGTCGTTTTGCCTGCGCCACCTTTGCCGCTGGCCACGCCAATGACCTGAGGGAAACTTTTCTTATCCATGGGCGGCCTTGGCAGACGACTTGGCCGTCACAGCCCGTGGTTTAACGGCACGGGGTTTGGGTTGAACTTCAAAGGCCATATCGACCACTTTTTTGACTCGGGGTTTGCGCACCGCTTTAGCGGGCTTCGTTGCGACCGGGAGATGCTCAATTTCAGGCAACAATGCCTGCAAAGGCGTCATGGCCAGACCGACCAAACGCTCAACTCCGAAAGCCAGAGGGGCCACATGGATCCGGCTGTCTTCAGCCATGCACGAAACGCTCAAAGGCTGGTCACACAGCCCTTTGATCAAGGGCCATGGGTAGGCTGCTTCATCCACTTTGGTCAACATCAGGGATGCCCAGCGGATATCTGAATTTTGGAGGGTTTTTTGCACACTGGTCACTGTAGCATCAACGGGCAGCACGGCGTGAATGCCCAAGCCTGAAAAGGATTGCATGAGCTGTTGGGCATGGGCCGAAAAGTCGGTTCCAGGCGTGTCAATCCAAACGGTCTTGCCATGCAAATCATCCAGCAAGGTCTGCAGCATGCCCAAATCAGTGGCCCTGAAACAGGATGCCCCCGCTTGCGAAGCCAGCAACTGCAATTGTGACCAAGCCCCTGGGCGCTGATCGCCGTAGCTGATCATGACCTGCTTTTCCGCTCCGTGTGTTTGGGCTGCAGCCAGCGCCAAACGTCCCAACATGGAGGTTTTTCCGGCGCCTGAAGGACCGCACAAAGCGTGCATACCTGCGTCGGGAATCTTCACCGCTGGGCGGCTGATGGCATCGGCCAACAAGCTTTGCACCACGGGCCAAGCCTCGCCCAAGGTCTGAAGCCCTTGAATGCTGTCGGTCAGCAAACTGCGCAGGGCCACAGGCATGCCCACTTCTTGCATCGCCATGGTCAATTTCTGAATATCGGGCGACAAGCCCAATGTTTGTTGCCAAGGCTGCATCTGACGAGACAGCGCAAACTCCCTGCGCAAAGCCGACATCTCTTCGCGCAACATGGCGACGATTTCCTGGCTACGCTGTTGCTCATACTGGGCCATTTGGGCCGCCTGAACAAAAGCACTCTCTGACGCTGTGCCATGACTCTGGACTGCCAGCTCAGCGACCACGCCACGCGCCAGCAAGCCGGCTTGGGCAGTCTGAAAATTCTCGCTGCTCACGTCCTCTTGCTCGCGCACCACAGCCGCCTGCACATTGGCGTTCTGAAACACTTCTGCAAACGGCAGGGACTGGTCTTTGTCAGCCTTGAAGGACAAATCTTCAGAACCCTTGTCGGCATTCGCAACGGGCTGAGCTTGATGCACCATCACATCAGACGGCCCTGCTTCGCTGCCGACATCGACAGCCACGATCAATTCAGTTTGCTGATCCACCCTCTGGCTCGAAATGATCAGGACATCGGGGCCATACAACTGGATGGCTTTTTCATTCGCGGATCGGCTGTCGCGGGCAATGATGCGTTTGAGTTCCATGATTTATCAGGCTTTGCTAACAGAAGGGTTGTTGCGTGGGTCGGCTTGCACGGTGTTGATCACCTTCACAGCCTGGTCATCGGGTATTTCGCTGTAGGACAGCACTGTCAGGTCATTCACACGGTAGCGAACGGCACGCGACATCCAAGGCCGGATCGCGGGCGAGACCACCAGCACGGCAGGCAGGCCCTGCTCTTCCGTGGTGCGGGCGCTTTCACGCAAGGCAGTAAACAGGCTTTCAGCCAAACTGGGCTCCAGCACCATACCGGCTGAGTTGGTGTTTTGCTGGAGTACGTTGTGCAGCAATTGCTCCAGCTGTGGGTCCAAGGTCAAGACCGACAAGGTGTCGCGGTTTTCAGTCAGGCTTTGGACGATCATGCGTCCCAGCTTGGGGCGGATCAGTTGGGTCAGTTGATCCGGGTCTTGCGTGCGACCGCAGACTTCGGTCAAGGCTTCGACAACAGTGCGCATGTCACGGATGGGCACAGACTCTTGAAGTAAGTTTTGCAAGGTCCGGGTCACCACCCCCAAAGACAACTTGCCAGGCACCAGCTCCTCCACCAACTTGGGGGATTTGGCGGCCAATTTGTCCAACAATTTTTGTGCCTCGTCGTGGCTCATCAGCTCAGAGGAGTTGTCGCGCAAGACCTTGTTCATGTGGGTCGCAATGGCTGTGCTCGGGTCCACCACGGTGTAACCCAAAGCCCGGGCTTGATCGCGCCAAGCCGGTTCGATCCAAACAGCTTCGAGGCCGAAAGCAGGCTCCTTGGTGGGCTGGCCCTCGACTTTGCCGTAAACCTTGCCGGGGTTGATCGCCAACTCACGCCCCACCTTGACTTCGCCACGACCACGCACCACGCCATTCAAAACAATGTGATAAGCGTCGGGCTCCAAATTGAGCGCGTCACGGATGCGCACTGGCTGCACCAAAAAGCCCAATTCAGCTGACAGCTTTTTACGCACGCCTTTCACGCGTGTCATCAACTGACCACCCGATTCAACGTTGACCAAGGGGATCAGGCCATAACCAATTTCCAAACCGATCAAATCAACTTGCTCGACATCGTCCCAATCCAGCTCTTTGGGGGCATCGGAGGTGGGTGCAGCAGGTGCGGCAGCGGTTTCTTCCAGCTGCATTTGTTTGCGCATGACCATGAAGGCAATGCCAGCGGTGGCTCCCGCCAATGTCAAAAAGACCAGATGTGGCATGCCAGGCACCAGGCCCAGAACGGTCAAAATGGCGGCCGAAATGAACAAAGCCGGCACGTTCGAGAATTGGGTTGTCGCCTGCTCGGTCATCGACTCGGATGTGGTCACCCGGGTCACGATGATGGCGGTGGCCAGCGACAAGAACAAAGAAGGAATCTGAGCGACCAGGCCGTCACCAATTGTCAACAAGACATAAATACGGCTCGCATCGCCGACGGACAAGTTGTGCTGACCGATGCCAATGGCCAAGCCACCCACAATGTTGATAATCAAAATCAACAAACCGGCCATGGCGTCGCCACTTACGAACTTGGAAGCACCGTCCATGGAGCCGAAGAAGTCGGATTCCTGCGCCAACTCTTCACGGCGTTTTTTGGCGGTTTCCTGATCGATCACGCCGGCATTCAAGTCAGCATCAATGGACATTTGCTTGCCAGGCATGGCGTCCAGTGTGAATCGTGCATTGACCTCAGAGACGCGACCCGCACCTTTGGTCACCACAAAAAAGTTCACGATCATCAAAATCACGAAGATGATGAAACCGACGACATAGTTGCCGCCGATGACGAACTCACCGAAAGCGGCAATCACTTTACCCGCGGCTTCGGGACCTTCGTGCCCCTTGACCAACACCACACGGGTAGAGGCCACGTTCAATGCAAGGCGCAACATGGTCGCAAACAGCAAAACCGAGGGAAAGGATGAAAACTCCAAAGGCTTGCGTGTACCAATGGCAATCATGATGACCACCAAGCCAATCATGATGTTGAACGTGAAAAGAATATCCAGCAACAAAGCTGGCAGTGGCACCACCAACATCGCCATGATCAGCAAGACCAAAGCGGGCAAACCCAAACCCGCCAAATCGAAGCGGGAGAAGTTCTGTCGGATCGCTGACAGGGTCAATGTGGTCATGGGCTGAACGTGGCTGGCACAGTGGAAAAGGACTGGGGTGTAAATATTTCAACACCATTAAGCAAGGTGCATGCCATGCACTTTGACACCTTGCGATAGGACTTGGGGCTGCGCTCACTTGAAAGCTGGTGCGCAACTTGCTCGCTAGGGAGATATCTGACTCCAACGGCAATAAATGGCCGCTGGGATCACCTCACTTTGAGCCCGCCAAACTTACCTCACAAGCGCAACACCATGACCATTGCATTGACTGAACCACAAATTCGCGCAGCCATCAGCCCCAAAAAAGACGCTTTAGAGCTCAAAAATGACCGCGCCGTAACCAACGGGGCACCAGAATTCGGACAGGTGATGTCCGATGTGAAGAACCTGCCGACGGAATTGGCGCAAAGCTTGACCAGGCAAGTGGTGGCCGACACCGCGCTCCCATTGCCCGTGACGCTGGGTTCTGACAGCTCACTTGGAGGCGACTTCTTGAAAGCCATCCACTTGGGACCCCATTTGAATGTCATCACCTCAGAAACCACTTTGCCCGATGATCAAAGCTTGGAAGCTTTTGCCAGGTCTCAAGGACTCGATGAGACAGCTGTCCAATGGCTTATGGGCAACCCCGCCAGTCTGACGACACAGCCTATCCCTGGGAGCAATGCCGAAACGCCCCCTCCAGAGGTCGCGATCTTGCCCATCCTGGACAGCACGTTACCTCATGGCCTTAAATTGAATACTTTAGAAGTATCATCCAACATAACCACAGCGACCCCTGTCGCGCAAGCAGCGGATGAAAACGTCAACTTAGCCGGCATTCCCATGAAAACAGGTGCACAAACCAAGTCCGACACGCAGCCTCTGAACAATGCTTTCGCCGCGGCAGCGCTGTGGGCCATAGCGCAACCGACCGAAAGTGCCCGTGTGTCTGCCCCAGAACAAAAGGATCTGTCTGATGTGGCAAAGGTGCAAATCAACCAGATGGCGCCCGCCGCACCCACCGCGCTCTGGATGCTGCGCAACACACAAACTGTGACTGCCCAAAAAGAAACCCTGCCCAATCACTCGGGGCTTGCAGAAAGCGAGCTGGACCTGTCGGAAATCGCCAGTTCAGAGCTCTTGGAAAGCCTGGCAGAGACCTTGAGCGAGACTGAAATACCGGGATCTTCGGAAGCGCCCCCTGCCCTAGCGGGACAGCCTTCTTCCGCTCAAACAGGGCACCCTGGACAGCAGCAAGGTCAGCGGCAAGACAGTCCGATGCCCACACAACCAGACACTTTGAACACGGATGCATCATCGCCCTCCTCCGGCCCAGGTCAGCGCAGTGAAGACGTGCAAAAGCTGGCCGAAAAAATGGGCCAAGCCGTGGGTCAACGCATTTTGTCCGAAATCGAAAAAGGGCAATGGCACCTGAAACTGTCACTCAGGCCAGCCACTTTGGGTCATATCGAAGTCGAAATGCGGATGCGCAGCGGTGAACTGGATGCGGTCTTCACCGCACCCCAAGCCACCACCCGAGAACTTCTGCAAGACGGTATGGCCAAACTCAAAGACACTTTGGGACAAATGGGCATGGATGTTGCTTCGATGCAGGTGGGTGATGGCCAAACGCGACAACGTGGCGGAGAGTCGACACCCCAAAAAATGTCAAAATCAACAATATCCAGTAACGGCGACTCGGACATCGGCGCAACACGGACAGTCCCTGCCCCTCGCATGAAAATGGGGCAAGACGGCTGGGATGTGTTGGTTTGACACGCAAACATTCAAGGAATCAACATGGCAGACGAAGAAATCGAAGTTGAAGGCACGAAAAAATCACCGCTGATCAAAATTGTGGTGATCGCACTGGTGGCCATTTTGCTGATCGTCGGTACAGCGGTGGGCACCATGTTCGTGACCGGTTTTTTTGACAAAAAAGACACCCATGCTGCCGAAGAAGCCCTGAAGCACTTGGAAGAAGGTGCGGCCGAAAGCAAAACGGCAGCCAGTGAGGCCGCACCTCAAAAGGTGGCCAAGGAGTCTCCTGAGCTTCAGCGTTTCGAAAACAGTTACATGGAACTGGAAAAGCCTCTGGTCTCCAACCTGACCAATACGCGCAAAGTGATTCAACTGAACTTGGCCATCATGACGCACTACGACGAACGGGTTTTCAAGAATGCCAAAAAGCATGAATTTGCCCTGCGCTCGGTTGCCTTGGACGTGATGCGACAGATGACCGAAGCCGATTTGGCCAAAAGCGATTTTCGAACGGAGTTGGCAACCAAGATCCGTGAAGAGATGAACGGCGTCTTGCAAAAGTACGAAGACTTCGGCGGCATCGAAGAGGTTTACTTCACCAGCTTTGTGGTGCAGTGAGTTGTGCAGACTTGAAAAGAACCTTTGACCATGGCTGAAAACCAACCCTTGCTGTCGCCGGATGAACTGGCCGCCTTGTCGGCCGGCATCAGTGACGGCAGCCTGGATGTCGACACAGGCTACAACCTGGACGCCCAAGTTCGCAAACATGATCTGGCGGCGGAAGACAGCAGCCTGGGCGTGAACGTCGCTTCTCTGGACATGATCAATGAGCGATTCATTCGGATGTTCAGATTGGGCATGCTGGAGGTGCTGCGTACGAGCCCACGCATCAACCCTAGCCGTGCCCAGATTGTGCGATTTGGCGACTACATCAAGGACTTGAAAGCGCCCTTGTCGGTCAACATCATCCGCATGGCCCCATTGCGGGGCTATGCCATGGTCGTGATTGAGCCCACCGTGGTCTTCAGCTCCTTGGACAGCTTCTTTGGTGGATTTGGACGCGGAGTGGGTCAATTGCCACCCGGCAGACTGTTCACGCCGACAGAGACACGCATCATCAAAATCATCTTGCAAGTTTTCTTTAGGTCATTCAAAGAAGCTTGGTCGCCCGTAACCCCCATTGATTTCGAGCATGTGAGCTCCGAGATCAACCCCCAGTTTGCGCAAATTGCAGATGAGAACGACCTCGTCGTGCTCAGCCGCTTTGAATCCGACAACACCGCACAAGGGGCTGGCTTCATCGACATGGTGATCCCCTATGTGGCACTCAAACCTGTCCGTGATTTGCTTCGCAGCCGCGTGCAAACCGGAGACGGCAATGAAGAGTCGGACAAAGTTTGGCGCAGCCAACTGGCCGATGCCGTCAAAGATGCAGATCTGGAAATACAAATCCTGTTGGGCAAACTTCACATGTCACTCCAGCAGTTGCAAACCATGCAACCCGGAGACGTTTTGCCCTTCAAAAAGTCCGACTCAGCCAGAGCCATGATTGAAGACATGCCTGTCTATGATGTTGAAGTGGGTGCCATGGGCAGCCAAGTGGCCGTCAAAATCGTCCAAGCCATCAGCCCGAACACCCCAGCCTGATACCCCAAGAGGAGCGCCATGAGCGAACTGACCCCCACCGCCGAATCCGGCCAAGAAGCTAGCGACAAAGGCCAAATTCATTCCGATGTTTTGCAAAACATTCCGGTCACCTTGTCCATTGAGGTGGGCCGCGCTGTGATCAAAATCCGAGACCTGATGCGCTTGACGCAAGGCAGTGTGGTGGAGCTTGACCGCATTGCGGGAGAACCACTGAACCTGTTGGTCAACAACACTGTCGTAGCCCAAGGCGAGGTGGTTCTGGTCAATGACCGCTACGGCATCCGCCTGACGCGCGTGGTGCCGGCCTCCGAACGCCTCGAGAATCTCTGAACAAGAGCGGTCTGAGCATGAATTCGGTATGGACGTTAGGTGACTGGTTGCAATACCTGTTCAGCTTTATTTTTGTGATCGGCTTGTTGCTGGCCCTGTTGTGGACTTTGCGCAAACTTCAAAACGGCTCATCACTGTTGGGCAAGAACACCCACCGCATGCAAACGCTCGAGACCTTATCGGTCGGCCCGCGCCAAAAGATCGTGCTGATTCGCGTCGATGACCGTGAAATTTTGGTAGGCATCACGGTTCAGCAGATGACCGTCCTAAGCCCATGGCCCGACAGCCATGACGCCCAAGCTACAACCTCGGAAAACACCACGCCATGAAACGCACTGTCCACATCGGTCTGATCCTGACCTTGGTGCTGGGCTTGCTGCCCATCCTGGCCCAAGCCGCTCCAGACATGCCGGCCATCACCAGCAGCAACACCGGCAAAGGCACGCAATACAGCATCACGCTGCAATTGCTGGCCTTGATGACGACCTTGTCGGTGCTGCCATCTTTGCTGCTGATGATGACCGCTTTCGTTCGGATCGTGATCGTCATGTCGATCTTGCGCCAAGCCTTGGGCACAGGCCAGACACCACCCAATATGGTCATTGTCGGCTTGTCTTTGTTTTTGACATTGTTTGTCATGTCCCCCGTTCTGAACGACGTGTACCAAAACGCCCTGCTGCCCTATATGAACCAAGGCTTGTCGTTTGACAAAGCCTTGGCCGCAGCAGAAAAGCCCATCCGGGCCTTCATGCTTTTACAAACGCGTGAGGACGACATCGCCATGTTTGTTGAAATCGCGAGGAACAAGGGTGTCGCCAGCTCTCAGGACGTGCCGTTCATGACATTGGTGCCAGCCTTCCTGACCTCTGAGCTGAAAAGCGCTTTCACCATCGGCTTCCTGATTTACATCCCCTTTGTCGTGATCGATCTGATTGTGGCCAGTGTGCTGATGTCCATGGGCATGATGATGTTGTCGCCCATGATGATTTCGATGCCGTTCAAGTTGATGCTGTTTGTGCTGGTGGATGGATGGAGCCTGATCATGGGCTCACTGGCCGCCAGCTTCGCCATGCCCTGAAGGAGCCGATCTATGGATACCGCAATGGTCATTGATTTGGCGCGACACGCCTTGTGGACCGCCGTGCTGGTTTCGGCACCTTTGCTGGGCGTCGCGCTCGCGGTCGGCTTGGTCATTGGCATCGTCCAAGCAGCCACGTCAATCAACGAGTCAACGCTGAGCTTCATCCCCAAACTGATCGCCATGGCACTCGCTTTGCTGATTTTTGGCAGTTGGCAGTTGGTCACCCTGATCGACTTCACGCGCAGCATTTTCCAACGCATTCCCACCTTGTTCTCCTGAACTGGGCGCCTATTCAGCATGAACTTCCTAGCAGCCGACGTTGTCGAAAGGTTCTACACCTTTCTGTGGCCGATGCTGCGCATCTCGGCCCTGATGATCACGGCCCCCATCTTTTCCATCAATGCCTTCAACGTGCGCTTGCGCATATTGATGGCCCTGGTACTGGCATGGCTGATTTACCCGTTACATCGCTGGCCTGTACTGGACCCATCCACCGCCCCGGGTCTGGTCGAGGTGTTCAATCAGATCATGATCGGCTCGGTCATGGGTCTGATCTTTCAAGTGGTGGTCGCAGCCACGATCGTGGGCGGGCAAAGCATTGCTGCAGCCATGGGCCTGTCCATGGCCAACATGTTGGACCCCAATATGGGCAACGTGCCCGTGATCTCCCAACTGATGATCGTCATGTCAACCCTGATCTTTGTTGGCTTTGGGGGTCACGCCATCATGCTGGGGATCATCTCGGAATCTTTTCACTCCCTACCCATTGGCACCTCCATCCTGAACCAAAACGTCTACGGTCGGGTGCTGCAGTGGAGTTCGATGGTCTTCCTGGGTGCGGTTTTGATGGCCTTGCCCGTCATGGTGTCCTTGTTGTTCATCAACATTGGCTTGGGCGTGGTCACACGCGCAGCGCCCAGTCTGAACATTTTTGCCGTGGGTTTTCCCGCCATGATCATCGCGGGCTTTCTGATCCTGATCATCTCGATGGAAAGCATAGGGGCCCGCATTGAATGGTTATGGGTACAGGGCTTCAACGTGGTGCGTGACGTGATGGGGGTCCCCCATGTCTGAGGGCTCCGATCAAGACAAAACAGAAGAGCCGACGGCCAGGAAACTGAGCAAGGCCCGAGAAGATGGACAGGTTGCGCGGTCCTCCGAGTTGCCGGCGGCGGTCATCGTGATCGGTGCGTTCATGATGCTTTTGATGACCGGCGGCTGGTTGGTGACCCGCATGGCCACGATTTTTGCCAACGGCTTTGTATTTGACCGCACCACCATCCTCAAACCCATGCTGCTGCCTGCTCACTTTGGCGACCAAATGCTGTCGGCCTTCGTGACGGTCATGCCCATCATGGTCTTCACGGTCATTGCGGCCATTGTGGCGTCGGGTGTGACGGGTGGCTACCTTTTTTCGCTGCAGGCCGTTGCCCCTAAAGGCTCCAAACTCAGCCTCATGAGTGGCCTCAAGCGCATCTTCGGCGCCCACGCTGCAGTGGAGCTGGGCAAAGCGGTCCTCAAGTTCACCATCGTCTCAGCCGTGCTGTGGTGGTCACTCATGTCCAATATGGATGGCCTGATTCAAATGGGTCAAATGGGTCTGGAGCCTGCCCTTTCTGCGGCCGGCATCATGATCATGAAGTCGGCCCTGTGGGTCGCTCTGAGCCTAGCGGTGATTGCCCTGATCGATGTTCCCTATCAGAAGTATTCGTTCAACAAGCGCATGCGCATGACCAAGCAAGAGGTCAAAGACGAGTACAAGCAAATGGAGGGTAGCCCCGAGGTCAAGGCCCAGATTCGCAGGCGTCAGCGCGAGATGGCCAACTCCCGCATGATGGCCCGCATCAAGGATGCCGACGTGGTGATCACCAACCCCGAACACTTTGCCGTGGCACTGGAATACGACCCCACCGGCGATGGTGCACCCATCATGGTGGCCAAAGGCTCGGACCACATGGCCGCGCTCATCCGCGAAGAAGCCAAGGCCCATGGCGTGTATCTTTTTGAAGCGGCCCCGTTGGCGCGGGCGATTTACTTCACCACCGAAATCGAACAACAAGTGCCCGAAGACCTTTATCACGCTGTGGCCCAGGTCATTGCTTATGTCTTCAGCCTGGAGGCGGCATCGCCGATGAACCCACCACAAGCCAAACCCCGAGTCAAAGTTCCGCCCAGCATGCTGTTCAACCCTGACGGCAGTCGCATTGAGAAAGCGGGAGCACGCGCATGAACATCCAGATCCACCCAGAGACCGACGCATTGAACCATTACGTATTCCGAGCGGCCGACCGCATGCGCATCGACGGTTGTGCCAACGCCGTGGCACACGAAGGCCTGAGCCTGGCGCTGTACTGTCCATTCGAGGCGTTACTCGACCACTATGTCAATTTATTGCTGAACCGTTTGCGCCAACAAGCACCGGATCACCGCATCGAAGTCTATTTCCCCTCCAATACAGACTCCTTGCTCGGCCGATTCAATGAGGTACTGGCCAACCAATCACTCAACCAAGCCGTCAAAGCCTCGTCCAACGTGAACCAGGCGCAAATCTGGCTTGTGCACGATGCCCAAAGTTTGCCTGACGGTGAGATCCAGCTGCTCGCTCGCTTGATTCAGAATTTTCCGGGTGCGAATATTCGGGCCATCTTGCTGATGGCGGGCAGTGCCCATGCGGCCAAATCGCCCCTGTCAGCCTTCGGCCGAAAAATCCTGCGTTGGGATATTGAGGCCCCCACCGAAGAACAAGCCCAAGCCGCTCTTGAACAAGCCCGGCAGGAGGGCAACTTCAATGCTGTCCAGCAATTGATCCAGCGTATCCAGCGCCAGCAACGTCCCGAGTTGGACATGCCTTTTCATGCGGCAATCCAGCCGTCCACAGAGATTGCGGCCGCAGCCGTAGCCGTAGCCGCAGCCGCATCCGCCCCAGCCAAGGCCACGCCCTTCCAAAACAAAATCCACGCATTTCAACAGCGCGGCGCATCCTGGATACAGTCCATCAAGGGACTTCGCCTGCGTCAAACCATGGACTGGGTGCGGCAGAACATCAAGCTGACACTGGGCATCGCCTTTGCATTGCTGATGTCCGTCCTGATGATGCTGTGGATTCAACCCGAAGCGTTTGGCCTGAAGTCAGGCAAACCCATGACAGCAGCCCCACTCAAAAGCCCGCAACTGCCGCCCACATTGCCGGCCAGCAACGCGCCAGCTCAACCTGAAGTGGCCCCTCGCACCCAAGCCGCCATGGCCGTGACCCCACCTGAAACCGCGATCGAGGCACCCGAGGCCACCTTGCAAGCGCAGGCCTGGCTCAAACAGTTGGACCCCAGCAGCTTCTTGTTGCAGCACGGCACAGCCAGCAGTTATGAAAAAGTTCTGGACATCCAGCGCAAACACCCTGCCATTAAGGATGCCAAGATCATCGCGGCATATCACCCTGGTGAAAAACTGGCTCACTTCGTGCTCGTCTCGGGCCCCTTCAATGAGTTGAGTCAAGGTTACGAGGCCTCCAAGCGCCCTGGCATCCCCAGAAGCTGGGTTCGTCCCACACGCGGCCTGCAGGCCCTGCTGAAAAGCCCGACCTGAACGAGGAAATCACACCTATGACAAAGAACACCGTCCTGCGCAACGACTCACCGCACGCCGTCAAGATGCAGGCAGGCTCCAATGTGGCTGAACACAAGTCCCGCAAAGTGGCTGCACCTAAAGAACCCGCAGAAAAACCCAAACCGAAACCCGCAACCAAAGTCAGCGTGCCGCCTCCCGCTGAAACCCAAGTGGCACCGGTCAAACCCGCCAAACGTGCTCCTGCCAAGCCTCGCGCCAAAGTACGACTGAAGACCACACAAGCTGCCCCAAGCAATGAAGCAGTCAAACCACTTCCGGAGCTTCCTCCAACACCGCTCGCGCCTGTGCCCCCTGTGTTGGATGAAGCTGACTTGTGGGAGCAAAACAGTCCGGTAAAAAACCGGTTGGCTCAACTGAGAACACGCAATTCACTTTTGGATGAGCAAATCCGAAAACTGAAAACCCCATTCCAAGCCCGAGGAAAGAAACCATGAGCGAAAAAACCTTCACGCCCGCGACAGAACCGCAAGAGACGCCACCAGCCACACACAGCGACACCGTATCGGCCGAAGCCAGTGCAGCACCCACTGCTGCACCAGAGACAGCCGTTGCACATGTTGAGGCGCCAGCTGCACCTGTTGTGGCGCCGACCCTGCCCAAACCGCCACAACATGCGGGAATTACCGTAGACCAACGCGCCTATCAGCAATACCAATCCTTGGCCCAAGTGGTATTGGATTCAGCCGACTTGGCCACCCAATCGGCCGAGGCGGCCGCCAACGTCAGCAGCCAGTTGCGGCAAACAACGGCCGACTTCAAAGAACTCACAGACGCGGGCCACAAAAAAGCCCGTCTCTTGCTGGCCATCATCAGCGGTGTGTTGATCGTCAGCCTGATTTTCTTTCTGATCATGGGCGTTCGCTTGGTCAGTCGAATCAATCAACTTGACGCCATGCTGCTGGCGGTAGGCAAGCGTGTGGTTGAACTCAACTCAGGCATGGAGTCCTTGGAAGGCGTCAACAAAAGCGTGAAAGAGCTGGCCTCACAACAAGAGGCCTTGACCAAATCGCAAGGCCAGATCGAAGGACGGATTGACGCTTCGCTCAAGCAGTCTGAAAGTCTGGTTCAAAAAGTTCCCAGCGAAACAGCCAAGCAAGTGGCCGCCAGCAGCGACTCGGTGATGCGGCAGGTGCAGGGCATCAATTCGAAGCTTCAAAGCCAAGCCAACGCAGTTCAATCCTTGGGCAATGAGGTGAAGTCACTCAAATCCGCCGTCGGTAATGTCGACAGTTTGAAACGCGATGTGGAGGCCTTGGTGACGCTGCAAAAAGAGCGCTATTTGGAGACCGTGCAGAAGAACAACAGCAACGCTTCACGCGAGCGGGCTGTGCAGTTTCCTCGGTATGCTGCACCTAAGCCAGGCGAAGCCCCAGCGGTGAGCACAACACCCGGTAGCAACGCGCCCGCAAGCGCGAAACCCTGATCATTCAAACCTTTTTAGCATCGGGTGGGCTGCCTGCTCACTCGATGCACACCGCAATGTAGGTCAGCACAAAAACGCCATTCGGCGGAATTTTTCGCCAGTAGCCCATATCGTCGACCGTGCTTATTTTTTGGCCCGTCATTTTGGGGCCTGCAAAACTGGTCATTTGCCCGATGCGGTGCATCTTGTAATTGCAGTCGTATTCGTTGAGGTAGCGTCTGGAGCGAACGCCTTCAGCGTCCGGAGTTTTCAAGTCCTGCATCTCCCAAACCCGACGAACGGTATCGTCTTTTTCGATGGAGTTGCGGTTGACATACAGCGTGACCTCCGCTGTTTCACCAATGCGGGTCCATGCGAAGGCGGACACAGGGGTCAAGCCACCGAGCAAGGCGAGGCTGTACAGGCCACACAAAACGAAAGCACGCATTGAAAACCCAGGCAAAGTCATGTTTGTTCTCAAAAATAAGTCCCCGCGAGGGTGACAGCCCGACCGCCTGTACCCAATTTGAAGCGCGAAATACCGGGTAAATCATGGGTATTGACGCCGCCCAGATCGAGGACCTCAATACCCAGCCCCTGCAAATAAGCCAAGGACTCCCACAACAGCAAATTATGGGCGTTGAGCTCTCGCCCTGCTTCATCGGCCCAGCCCATATGGTAACTGGCGACTCGGCCATGGATCAGGAAAAGCATACCGCCCACGGAGTTCTTGCCCAGTTCAGCATACGCCACCACAAAGGCCTGACGGTGATCCGCGGCAGCGGCGATGTAGGCTTGCACAAACGTGGTGGGCAAACCATGGAATTTTTTGGCCTCTCGTTGATCCAACTCTTTGCCGAGCAGCCACTCACAACGCTTGAGACTGGGCTGCACATGGACACGAAGCTTGTCATTGGACAAAGCCTTACTCAAGCGGTTGCGCCATTTGCCCTCTAAACCGGCCTTCAAGCTTGGCAGTGGTGCTGTCAAATCGAGCAAAACGGTGGAATAGCCCGTCATCACACGGGACATACCACGGGTTTCGGCACCATCCACCTCTTCAGAGGGCCGATCAGGCGAAAACAACAACACCTTCAAGCGCGACAAAGGGATGGATTGTCGCAAGCGTTTGTAAATTTCAGCCCGTTGAACTGGACTGAGATCCGGATGAAAAACAGGCCCTCTCGAACACGAAGCCAACGAGATGTAGCCGAGCATGCGCCTGCACATGAACTGGGCAATGGCCACCAAGGTGCCATCAACCCAAACCATGGCCCTCAGCATGGTCACATCCAGGGACGTTAAGGCCTCGCCGTAGGCCCAGGCTTGTTGCAAGGCGCCGTGCTGCCTCGCGTGAAATTCTTCCCACTCGGCCTGCGGCAAATGCTCCCATCTCAGATTCATATCGTCATAATAGACAAAATTTTGAAATTCACCTCAAGATACGCGATTTGATACCGATGAATACAGGTGTTATTGGAAAATACGGATCATGCCATCACCCAAAGATCTGACCATCCTGGGCCATGACATCCCCAAAGCCCGCTTGACGGCTTCTGGTTGGGCATGGGGTGCCGTGTATCTGGGTTTACCCATCCTCGTGGTGGGCAATTTGATGGACTTCGTTTTTCAATGGACACTGGGTTGGTGCATCGGTATCTGGTGCATTGTCTAGATTTAAAGGGTCACCATGTTTTTCTTTGTCGGTTTAGCGGTTGTGTTCGGAGCGGTGTTTGGTGGTTACATCATCGCCGGCGGAAAAATGGCGCCCATCATCAAAGCCGCGCCTTTTGAATTCATCATCATTGGTGGCTCGGCGATTGGGGCCTCTTTGGTCGCCAACAGTTTCCCCATTTTCAAGGCGGCCATGGCAGGTATTGGGCAATGCATCAAAGGCCCTAAATGGCATCAGGAAGACTACCTGGCCTTGATGCTGCTGATTGGCAAACTTCAAAGCGTGATGAAAAAAGAAGGTGTGGTGGCCCTGGAATCCCACGTGGAAAATCCTGACTCCAGCCCGATTTTTGGTGAGTTTCCCAAATTGGCCAAAGACCACTCGATCGTCCAAATGATTTGTGATCCTTTGCGCCTGATGGTGATTTCTCAAGGCAACTTGGATGCCGATGCCCTTGATGACCTGATGAAAAAAGCCATCAAAGTCCACCACCATGAAGCTCTGCTGGCCCCGGCTGCCTTGGCAGGTATTGCGGGCGGTTTGCCCGCGCTGGGTATTGTGGCCTGCGTGCTCGGTGTGGTGAAGACCATGGGCGCGATTGACCAACCCCCCCCGGTCCTGGGTGCCCTGATTGGTTCTGCGCTGGTCGGCACCTTGATGGGGGTGTTCTTGGCTTACGGTATGTTTGAACCCTTTTCAGGTCGCCTGACCCAAATCATCAACGAGGATGCACAGGCATTCGACGTGATTCGGGAAATGATCGTCTGCAACCTGAAAGGCCATCCACAACCTTTGATCATTGAATCGGCCAGAGCCTGTATTGCGCACCACAGTCAGCCCAGCTTCTCCGAGGTCTTTGACGGCATGCGAGGCTCCTGATGGCAGAGGCCGACAAACCCGCAGCAGGAACGCCAGAAGAGGTTGCGGCCGCAGAAGCAGCAGCAGCTGCTGCAGAGGCCTTGCGGCCCATCATCGTCGTCAAGAAGATCATTGCCGACGATGGTCACGCAGGTGCTCACGGTGGAGCTTGGAAAATCGCTTTGGCCGACATGATGACGGCCATGATGGCGTTTTTCTTGTTGATGTGGCTCTTGGGCGCCAGTAATGAAGACAAACGCAAAAGTGTGGCCGACTACTTCAGACCCGCCTCCCACAGCCAGATCGCTTTCGGTGAATTGGCTGGCTCCAACGGTTTGTTCGGGGGCAAATCCATCATCGAT
This sequence comes from Limnohabitans sp., assembly GCA_017986605.1. GTDB lineage: Bacteria > Pseudomonadota > Gammaproteobacteria > Burkholderiales > Burkholderiaceae_C > Limnohabitans_A. The sequence continues at coordinate 35,144 of JAGNVG010000001.1, read as the reverse complement.
ACCGACGGTTTTCCGTTTACAGCCAAACAAACAGCCATGCTGGAGCGCTTGACACCCCAGGCACAAGGTGGCCCAGCAGAAAGCTTTGGCTCGTCAAAGGAAGAGAACAACAAAGACGGTCCTTCCGAACAAGATCCCGGCAAGGACTCGGGTTCTGGCTCACCTGGCCAAGGTGGCGGCAGCGGCACACCTGGCCAGAAACAGGACAAAGAAAATTTCGACAAACTTGAAAAAGAGATCAAGCAAAAATTGTCGGAAAGCAAGCAGTTTGAAAAAATCAAGGACCAAGTCAACATCACCCGCGACAAGGAAGGCCTGCGCATTGAAGTGATCGACAAGGCCGACTTTGCGATGTACGGCTCGGGTGGCGCAGAAATGGGCGCGAAGGCGGCCGCCTTGATGTCCGAGGTGACCAAATCGCTCAAGCCTTTGCCCAACAAATTGGCCATTCGCGGCCACACCGACAGCACAGGATTTCCGCCGGAAAGCATGCGCAACAACTGGTCCTTGTCGACCGAGCGTGCGGATGCCACCCGTCAATTCATGCAAAGCCAAGGCATCAGTGCCAACCGTTTTTCCCGCATCGAAGGGGTGGCAGACACCAACCCCAACGTGCCGGGCAACCCTGCCGACCCTCGAAACCGTCGGGTCAGTATCACGGTGCTCAACCAATGATGTTTGCGCAACGACACTTGTGCTTTGCGCGGTGATCCCAAGCTCCATCACGCCACACAACGTCCTGTAAAAGGTTCAACCATGATCAAAAATACTTCAATCGGTATCGCCATCGGTGTGTTGGTGATGGGCGGGGTCTGGGGCCTCGTGCACATGATGGGCGACAGTCCGTCCTCACCCGATTTGGAAACCGCCAGCATGCCAGGAGGCAACAAAGGCGCGATCGACTTGATTTGCGAACTTGAATTGGACTTGGATGGTCAATTGGCGCTCGGGATTAAGGAGAATGAGCCGTCCCGCATCACGATGGCACAAATCGATTTTGAGAAAAATTCCGGCTGGTATCAGGGCAAGATCGCGATCTCGGAGAGTCGAGCAGGCACGCTCAGCGTGATGGGGACGCGCCTGAAAGTCAATCGCCCCGCCATGTTCCAGCGCTTTGGCGTGATGATCACAGGTGAAGAGTTTGTCGTGGATCGCAAGACAGGCAGTTTTGTGCAATCCCTGAGCTTGAATGACGGCCGGACGGTCAAACTGATCAAGGGCACTTGTGCTCAAGTGATCAAACCACCATTCTGAGCATCCCCCGAAAACGCGGTCAACACAAAGCCCAATCAGGCCGCACTGCGCAATTCGTATTTATTGATTTTTTCGATGAGTGTGGTGCGCTGGAGTTGAAGCAATTTGGCGGTCTGGGAGACATTGCCCTGCGTGCGCGTCAATGCTTGCTCGATCAAACTGCGCTCCACCTCCACCAGATGCTGTTTCAAAGACATGCCTTGTGGCGGCAAAGTCTGAATACCTTGCGCCAACAAAATCGCTTGCTCCACATCGTTGATCTCATCATTGGATGCGGCCAATGGGGCGGCCGCAGGCGTTTTCGTGGCCTGACTGAAGGAGCCAAAAGAATTGGACATCAAATGGGCCATGGGGTCGTCGTCCCCGGAAAACGGCGAAGTGCTTGGCCCATCGTTGCTCATGTCCACCACCACAGAGACTGCCGCTGAAGTGCTCAGTGAAGGTGGAAGGGTCAGTGCATGGGCAGTTAATCCAAGGCGAGCAAGCCATTCGGTCTGCAAGGAGGCCAGCCCCGCAGGCAGCATGCAAGCAGGCACCGTCTGGATGTCCAGCGATTGCGAAGGGTACAGCGTTGAAAAACGATCCACCAAATTGGACAATTCGCGCACATTGCCGGGCCAAGCATAGGCTTGCAGCATCTGGAGCATCTCAGGCGAAAACCGCAGCGGTTTGGCCTGAGGCAATGCGTGTTTTTCGGCATAAAAATTCAACAAGGCGGCCACATCCAGAGGACGCTCACGCAAGGGTGTTGTGGTGACCGGCAGCACATTGATCCGGTAATACAAGTCCTCCCGGAAGCGGCCAGCCGCCACCTCGGCTTCGAGGTTCTTGTGGGTAGCAGCGACCACGCGCACATCGATAGGCACCTCGCGTGAAGCGCCCACGGGCAAGATGCAACGCTCTTGCAAAACGCGCAGCAGCTTGACTTGCATGTCCATCGGCAAATCACCAATCTCGTCCAGGAAGAGCGTCCCGCCATGCGCCAACTCAAAGCGCCCCAATCGGTCAGCCACCGCCCCTGTAAAACTTCCCTTGCGGTGCCCGAACAGTTCGCTTTCGATCAAATCACGGGGAATCGCGCCACAGTTGATGGGCACAAAGGGCCCGCTGGTTCGTGGCCCTTGCATGTGCAGCGCCTGGGCCACCAATTCCTTGCCGGTTCCACTCTCGCCCGTGATGAGGGCCGTTGAAGAAGAGGCCGACAAGGTCTTAATCAACTCCCGCAGGAACAGTGTGGCCTGACTGTCACCGATGATGAGGGGTTTGGCGTTCGTTTTCATCTGCAAGGACCTGATGGTTGTCGTAAATCGGATCGTCTGGGGCCCGTGGCACACAAGCTAGACGCCCAGATCAAAAGTTGATTAAATTGCGAATAAGCAGTTTATAAATCAGAAATATCACTTTTGGCAAGTAAATATGACAACTTTAGAGATAAAACTGTCAAAATTAAAGGCAATGTCTACTTTCCGACACACCACGGGCGGGCCGCCATGTTTTTTGCTTGACAAGTACCACGCTCAAGACTTCGGCTCAGCTGCCGATACATCCATCAAGAGAAATCAGCTCGGCCGACCACTGGGGGACGGGCCATGCTTGCTTTTGGAGTTTTAAGATGAGATTCAACCGATCCTTGGCTTTGGCGTTGCTCACCATGGTGGCTTTGACGGGCTGCGAGAGCCTCCCACTGGGCGGCCCCTCTGCAAATGCAGCAACGGCATCGCCCGCATCCATGATCACGCCCTTGGTCGAAAAGCGAGAAACCTTGGTGGCCACGGGCTACGCCGTGGTCAGCGTGCAAAACCACAAAAATCCTGCACAACAGCGCCTTTTGGCCATTCGGGCCTCCAAATTGGATGCATACCGCTCATTGACTGAGCAGGTTTATGGTCAGCAACTGGATGCCACCACCACGGTGGCCGACATGACGGTCATGAGTGACACATTCAGGGCCAAAGTCGAGGGCGTGATTTACGGTGCTGTTTTGGTCAGTATTGCCCCCGTGGGTGATGACACTTACGAAACGACCTTGTCGCTCGACCAAGTGGTGGTCAGGGACCTGCGAAGCCTTTACCTGAGTCAATTGGCCGCACGTCGGCGCTGACACCATGTCCACCTCTGTCGTTTCCTCCATGCCCACTGCACCGACTCGCGCTGCGCCTGTCGCATTCAGGCATCTGGGCCAATGTCTGGCCATTGTGGTGGGGTGTGCTGCCACCTTGATGGTGCAGGCACAAAGCGCTCAACATTCAAACCCCAGCGCTGATGTGGCCGTGTCTGGTGGCATGAGCAAACCGGCACAAGCGGGTCGCACCCAGTCGACCAAGCAACACGAAGCCCAGTTGAGCGCGATTCGGCAGGCAATTTTGCAGGCCACCATAGAACGGCCCACACGTGTGCTCAGCAGCGCATGGATTGATGACAAGGGCGCACTCCATGAAAGCGCACACTTCCAATCAGAAGCTCAGGTCCGGGGTGTCCGCGTTTTGTCCTATCTTCAAGACGAACAAGACACTGCGCCACAAATCAGTGCCGAGGTGCTGCCCTGGGGCTGGCGTGAGGCACAAACCAAAGCGACCGAGTGCAAGGCCCCGCCTCGTCCATGGCGCTTGCCCTTGACGCTCCAAACACGCGTTGACGGTGCCTTCACCGGACCCCAACAGTTCGCCAGCCAGACCTTGTTGAGTGTGGTCAGCCAGACTTGGATGCAGAAGATGCAAGCGTCGCAACGGTGGCGAACACACATCAAGCCGACCCCACCTGAGAACAGTTACATGCGGGCATTGACAGGCCCGATCGACAGCCCCACAGGCTGGACGGCAGAGCTGGTCATCAAGCCCTATGCCCCGGAAGAAGGCTTCAATGTGCGCAAGGCTTGGCATCAACTGAACCAGAGCGAAGCCGATTGGCGCTGGACAATTAGCTTCACGCTGGGCGAGCGGCATTCAAGCACAGGCCCCATCGAGCCCCGCTGGCAAATGGAACAAGTCATCGCGATCGAACCGTTGACCGTCAGCCAAAACCCCAGTGCTTGGGTGCAAGGACTCAAAGAACAACTGCAGCACAAGATGCAAGCGTGGGTCCAACAACTGGACAAACGCTCCGAGTGTGAACCTGTGCAATTTCATGTGCGCCGCAGCGCCACGCAAGGGTTGCAACTGCAAGCTGGCCTTGAAAGCGGTCTGCGCCCCGGTGATCGCGTTCTGCTCATGAACCCCATTCACATTCCAAGCCAGATGTTGGAGCCCGGTGCCACACAGCACTTGGCCTTGGCCCAGGTAATCAAGGTCGGTTCGGACCGCACGGAGTTGCAACAACTGGCAGGCCCTGCCTTGTCAGCACAAGGGCACTGGATGGCTTTGCCACTTTGATCAGGCACGCTGGAAATTTTATGAAACCACACACCACCACCGCCCTGCCCGGCCTGAGCAGCATGGGTTTTGGCATACCTCTCAAACTGCTTCACGGACTGTTGTTTGCAGCCGCAGCGGTGTACGGCACACCCTCAACACAAGCGGCAGAGACCTCCGCATCAGCCGCCGCTGCGTTGAAGGTTTTGAGCGCACCGTTGAGCGAGTCACACGGTCAGGGGAGGACGAACTCGACCGATGGTGGACACTCCCGCAACCACATCACTGTTCAAAAAGGCGAGAGCATCGACGCGGTAATGCGGCGCGGCTTGCCAGGTTTGATCCTGAATGAAGAGTTCCTGCGCCAAGCATTGGCCAAAGCCAATCCGCGCATTTTTCCCAAGGGTCGAACCTATCCCGTCAAACCTGGCACAGTCTTGGTTTTACCCTCAGTCGAGTCTTTGCGACAACAAATTTTGTTGCAATACCCCCAAACGGCCGCCTTGTTTCAGGCCCCTGCCGAACACACCGATTCGAGCGATGTGCCAGCCGGACCCGACAAGCGTCGTTGGGTTCGCTTTCCTTGAATCCAGCGCAGGCCGGTTCGTATGATCACAGGGGCTGAAACCGCCCACCTCAGCCCCAAAACACCCACCATTTATCTGGAGGGCAAGCTGCCGCTGGTCATCGAAAAAACCGCTGCCGAGCTGGGTTTGCGCGATGGTCAGGTGGTGCAAGGCACCGTGGAGTCCAAACTGGACGCTTTGCGCCTGCATTTACAAGGCAAGCAAAGCGGCACTGTTCTTGATCTGCCCAAAGATCTGCCCGCCACTTTGCGCATGGCCTCCGGTGACAGCGCTTTGTTCAAGGTGCAAGTGCTGGCCAATGGCAGCATCTTGCTGCGCCCCCTGCAAACAGTGCCCGTGCAGCCCTCCGGTAACACGGCGACGGCTTCGCTCCCTGGCAGAACCGATCAACTCGGCTTCAGACCCCCTGACATGCAGGCCTTAGGACAATTGCTGCGGCCAGGCATGTTGGAAAGCATGCTCCAGGGGCTGAACACGTCAGCGCCCGGTTTGGGCGCTTTGCAGCAATGGCTCAAGTTGCGCCCCAGCATGGCGCAACTCACCCCAGAAAAACTGCAGCTGGTCATGCGCCAAAGCGGCTTCATGACGGAAAACCTGTTAAACCAAGGCCTGGGCAGCGGCCTCGTGGATCTGAAAAGCGTGTTGCGGCAACTGCTGCGCAACAGCCCCAGCGCTGACCAAGAGGGCCTGCTGAGCGACAGCCTGGACGACATTGAGTCGCGGCAACTGCTGGCCAACGAAAGTCTGAATGGCCGTGAATGGGTGTTCTCCATGATGCTGCCTTTTGCCGATGCCGAGCCTGTCGCCCTGCGGCTGGTTCGAGGCAGAGCTCAGCCGGGACATGGCAAAGCCCCACTGGTCATCCATCTGCACACACGCAACCGGGATTTGGGAGAAGTCTGGCTGCAAAGCCGCATCAGTGATGAAACCGAAGTCGACATGGTGATGTGGGCCGAACGCGAAGATGTGGTGACCAGGGCCCAAGCGCTGGCTTCCAATCTGGCGCAAGAGCTGGACAGTGCAGGGCTGCATATGAAGCGCTTGCAAATCATCCACGGCCAAGGGCCGCAAGCCCCCATGCCCTATGCCACGCCTGAGATGGGCAGCTTGCTGGACGTGCAGACATGAAATCCGTACTCAAAGAAGCCATTGCGCTGGAATATGGGATGCGCCAAACCCCCGTCATCAGCGCGAAAGGTCAAGACGACCTGGCCCAAAAAATCATCGAAGAAGCTTTGAAACACGGGGTCTATGTCGCACAGGACCCACAGTTGCTGGCCTTGCTCAGCCGCGTGGACCTGGAAGCCGAAATTCCGCCGGAGATGTACACGGCGGTGGCGGTGATTTTGTCTTGGGTTTACTGGCTCAAGGGCATGCGCCCAGGGGATGAGAAAAAATCAGGCTGAAAAAATCGGATGCCCGTTCTGCTCTTGGGGATGACGGCGCCCCGCTGTGGAGTGAACAGAGCGCCACTCAGGCCAGCTGATAGCCCGAAGCGCCCGAGCGGCGCGCCAGCTGCCCCATACGGTCATACAAATCCACGGCTGGGGCATAAGATTCCCCCTGCAAGGCTTGCAGGGTGCCTTTGACAGCCTCCAGTTGCCGCTGCAACAGCTGGATATTGCGCAAATGATCTTGTTTGCACTGCTGCAGGGCGTCTTGCTGCTGTTGCCAAATGACGGGGGTGGGGGTTTGAACTGCGGCCCATTCAGCCAGTGCGACCAAGCCTTGGAGCAAGGTGTTTTTTTCGTCCTGAGCCAACTCAAAAGCCGTCAGATCGCGAGATTTCAGCGCTTCAAACTCCTGCGCGAGGATCTCAGACAGACGTGCGACCGCTTCTGGAGCAGCCAGCAAGGCCTCCTCCAAAGAAGGAGACGCATCGTCAGGTCGGATCAACTCGGTCATCGGAAGTTCAGCCTTTGATCATTTTTTCGATCGCGATGAAGTTCTCAGCGATACGGCGCGAGTCCAGAGGGTACTGACCTTGCTGGATGGCGGTCTTGATGGCTTCCACTTTGGCGCGGTCAAATTCAGGCTCTTGCATGGCTTTTTGAGCGACATGGCTCAGTCGCAGTTCATCGGTCGCAGGTGCCGCCGATCGCCCGGCTTCTTGGGAAACTGACGAAAAAATACGTGGCTCACCCTTGCCTACCGCCTGACGGCTGGCAGATTCAATTTGGGCTTTGCGGCCGAAATGTGAGATGGAATCAGTCATGATGGTTCTCTTTTCTGGTCTCTGGACATTGAGCTGAGACCCTGCTCGAATAATGAATCGGCATGAGATTTTAGAACTTGAGAAAAATAAATCATTTTTCCCATTATTTCACAATGCAAAACAAATCATGGTCATTGGCAGTCAAGCCATCACAAACCGATGACTTGATTGGGACCTTGAACACGACCGCTCAACTCTCTTCCGGAGTCTCGGTTCTTGAGTTTGATCTGCTCTCCAAAACGGCCATCCTGCATCGCCTCCACTCGCGCTGAAATTTGGAAGCCCTGTGGCTGCCCCACCGAAAGCAAAACCATTTGCCCTCGCTTGACCAGGACAGTCGGCCGAATGTCTTGGCTACGCAACGGCGTCCCCGGACGCACATCCCGAACCAGTTCGGCATGCATGACCTCGGACGCTTGCTCCAGCACATTCAATGGCACACCTACAGTATCGACCTGAACGCGCTGAACATGAGTTTCATTGAGCGACATGCCCCTTTGCAGCGGCGCACTCGCCACCAAAACCCAACGTTTATCCGGCATGGTGGGCTTGTCGCTTCTGGACTGTGCCATGGACTCGGTGTGCGCACCTGAGACACTGACTCGGACATAGAGCTGCCAAACGGGCTGGCTGCAGCGTACCCGCACAGAATCAGAACTGGCAAATGGTTGGTCCATCGACAAGGGCTTATCGCAACCGCGAACCTTGACTCGGGCATCCACAGGCGCCATCGTGACTTGATCTGACGCCACTTTCCTCGATTGCGCGACCCAATTCTTCACAGCGGTGCCGAGCAGGTCCTGAGGTGAGTCCGCTCGTGCCACAGATTTGGAGGGCCTTGCGGCTTGGCTTGTCGCGCTGAACAAACACACCACCAAACCCAGCAGAAGGCCCCTGGCAACCAACTGATCCAACAGTCGGCACAGCATTTGCATGGTTTGTTTCATAAGTGTAGAAGTTTTGACAGTTTGATGGACTTCCACACAGCAAAGCAAAAATGAGACCAACCCGACCTGAACGCCTGTACAGATGCAATTGACGCCACTTCCCGCCCCCCCTCCAAGCGCTGGCCTTGTGCTACCGACTGCGCTGCCAGGGATGCCGTCCGCGGCAGGCAGCAGTGCGCCCAACGCCAGTGCAGGTCAGGCATTCCAGAAAACTTGGGCGGAGATGCGGCAGACTGGAAACACCGTACAAGTTGAGAACGGGGACACCCTGATCGGCTTGGTCAAAGCCCATTACCGGCAAAACGGCACCGCCATTTCTGAAAATCAAGCCTATACGCTGGCCCATCAGATCGCCAAACAAAATCAAGTCGCCAACCCCGACTTGATCGTGACGGGACAAAAAATCGACTTTTCAAGCTTGAACTTACCGCCGTTGGCCCGTGCGAGCGCAACGGGCCCCCTGGAGATCAGTTCCAGTGCAGCTATGCAGTCGCTTCAGGGGCTCAAAGTCAGCGGCGTGAGTGCGACCGCCGCCGAAATGCTGGCACAACGCAGCCTGATCGCACCGACCACCGCTTCAGAACCGACAGCTCTCGCGAACAGCCACATCAATTCACAGCATCCCATCCTCGATCGCACGCTCGCGCGGGCCGTCCAGAAAGGCTTTGTGCCATCCGAACACGTCCCCGAAGTCAGGCAAAAAATTCTGACTTTGGCCCAGCGCTACAACTTTGCACCGGATGATTTCGCGCGGCTGAGTCTCATCGAAAGTGGCGGGATGAACCCTCAGGCCACCAACGGCAGTTGCCATGGCATCATTCAATTTTGCGATGGTCCCAACAGAGGCGCGGCCGTTGTGGGCATGAAAAACAACCCCAAAGCCATTTTGGGCATGGGCCTGTTGCAGCAAATGGATTTGGTCGACAAATACTTCGCGCAATCCGGACTGAATACCAAAGGCCCCAAAGTTGGCCTCGATGACCTTTATCTGACCATCTTGACCCCCGCTGCACGGCGTGAAACGCGTCCCGATGCGCCGCTGCCCATTGCAGGACCGCAAGCGAAAATTTTGCATGTCGGTGGCGACACACAGGGCCCCATTACCCGCAACTCGATTTTGTCGGGGCTGCACGCATTGACCCAAACCATGCTCGAGCCGAGTACGCCCAAAGTGGCCGGCAACCGCTGGTATAGCCAAGTGGCCAATAGCACCGCCACCACGCTGCGCTGAAAACGGCAAGCTCCGGCAAGCATTTGCCGCCAGTGACGAAAAGTTGCCACCGGCCTTGAAAAGCACCTGTATTGCGCCTTGAAGAGCCCCTCAAAAGGTGACAGAAAAAGTTGGCACAGCTTTTGCTGGTATCGACACGAGTTCACTCAACTTGAGTGAACAACGTCAAAAGATTGACGGCCCGTGAACATCGAATCCAAGACAGTAGCCCAGGAGTCCAGATGAATTTGTTAACCCAAGCACTTGGCGTGCATGAACAAGCTTTGCAAGTCAAAAGCCGCCGCCTCGAAGTGTTGGCGCAAAACATTGCGAACGCCGACACACCGCACTACAAAGCCCGTGACATCGACTTCAAGGCCGTCTTGGGCGCAGCACAACAACAAGACACCGCCATGACAGTCACCCGGACCGGTCACTTTGGTGCAGGCGAAGAACTCAGCCCCGATGGTATGCGTTACCGCACACCGTTCAACACCTCGTTTGACGGCAACACGGTAGAGATGAGCGTGGAGCAAGCCCAGTACGGTAAAGCTGCAGCGGATTACCAAGCGACATTGAACTTCCTGGAAAACCGGGTCAGCGGCATCCGCAAAGCGTTGCGAGGGGATTGAACATGAGCATGGACAATATTTTTGGCATTGCCGGTACAGCGCTGAACGCACAGCTCACCCGGATGAACGCCACCGCCTCGAACCTGGCCAACGCAGGCACGGTTGCAGGTGCAGAAAAAGACGCTTTTCGTGCCAAGCGGCCCGTCTTCAAGGCACTGGTCGATGAGCAAATGACCAACGCCGGTGCCGCCTATGTAGGGGGCGTCAAGATCGATCGCATGGCCGATGACACAGCCCCCCCTCGTCGCGTGTCCGACCCCAAAAACCCACTGGCAGACGAGCAAGGCTATGTCTACCAATCCAACGTGAGCGAAGTCACCGAAATGGTGGAAATGATGGCCGCAGCCCGCTCATACCAAAACAACGTTGAAGTGATCAACACGGCGCGTCAATTGATGATGCGCACGCTGGACATCTCCAAAGCTTGATCCGAAAGACCGCCATGGCCACCGATACAGTCACCTCCTCCAGCCTGCTCCAGAACGTCACCCGCTACGAAGACGTGAAAGACAAGGCCAAGTCCAAAACCAGCGAAGACATGGGCAAGCAGGACTTCCTGACGCTCTTCACCGCGCAATTGCAAAACCAGAACCCATTGGAGCCTGTCAAGAACGAGGCTTTTGTGGCCCAGTTGGCTCAGTTTTCACAGCTGGAAGCCTTGACCAATATGCAAACATCCTTGGATGGTTTCGTCACCTCCATGTCGGGCGAACGCATGCTCAACAGTGCCTCGCTGATCGGCAAGAAAGTGGCCATCAACGACGCCGCCACCCTGTTGACATCTGGCAGCAGCATGGATGCCAGCATCGATTTGCCCATGGGAGCCAGTGGTGTGCAGATCAATGTTCACGACAGTCAAGGACGACTGGTACAAGAACTGATTGCAGGGCCGCAAGTGCCAGGCACCACCCCCGTCACATGGAACGGCAAAGACGCGGCCGACAACCCCGTGCCGACTGGCTTGTACCGCATGAGCGCTGTGGCCGTGGTGAATGGCCAGACCACACCGGTCCCAGTCAGCACACTGTCCACCGTTCGCGCCATTTCGACGAACCCGTCTGACGGCAGCGTCAGTGTGGAAGTCGATGGCGGCAAAACTTTGCTGCTCAGCGACGTCAAACGCGTCGGCATTTAAACCACACCCGATACCAGCAAGCTTCCAAGTACCTCACACACCCCGCATTTCAGGAGACCTTCAGCATGTCCTTTTACACCTCGCTCACCGGACTGAACTCAGCCACAGCCCAGTTGGCCGTCACCTCCAACAACATCGCCAACGTGGGCACTTCAGGCTTCAAGCGCTCGCGGGCTGACTTTGGCGACATCTTCTCGACTTCACCACTGCAAAAGTCATCCAGCAACATCGGTCAAGGTGTTTCGCTCAAGCAAGTGAGCCAGGAATTCAGCCAAGGCAACATCTCGACATCGGGCAACTCGCTCGACCTGGCCATCACAGGTGACGGCTTCTTCCCGCTCAAAACACCCGATGGTCTGCAAGACATCTACACCCGCAACGGCTCCTTCACACTGAACGACCAAAACAACGTGGTCAACTCCACAGGCCAACGCCTGCTGGCAGCCTCCGTGGACTCCTCCGGTAAGGCTGATCTGGAACGTCTGGCCCCTTTGGTGATTCCACCTAAAACGTCAGGCGAAGCCAAAGAAACGACCAAGATCCAGCTGGGCTTGAATCTGCCAGCCGACTCCCCCGTGATCCTGGCCGACTTTGACCGCAGCAACCCTGCCACCTACAACAAAAGCACCGCTTTGACCGTGTACGACAGCGGCGGCAACGGTTATCTGGCCACGGTGTACTACACCAAGACCCAAAACGCCAGCCCTGGCAGCCCCTTCTCCAAGTGGCAAACCCAGTTCTTTGTGGGCGACACCCAGGTCAAGCCAGGTTTGCAGCAAGCCTCTAATGCCACGGGCTCAGAACTGTTCGTCAACAAATACGGCGACATTCGTCCCAAATCAGATCCGACAGTGACCCCGCCCAGCGGCACGGTGGGCATGTACACCTTGGACCAATTGACCGATGTGCGCAACTCAACACCAGCGCCTGCTGTGGCTGATTCCATCAACAGCACTTTCTACGACGCCAACTCGGGCTTTTACAGAACCAGTCCCACCGCCACGGCGACCGATTTCAAAGCAGGCAATGAAATGGCATTCAAGCTGTCAGTGGACGATTCGCCTCTGACCAACATCAGCTACACACTGACCTCGGCCGATGTGGACCCCGCTGTTCTGGCGCGAAATTTACAAATCCAGATCAACAACAGCATGGGCAAGCTCGCCGAGACCCCCGATAACCCGACCACCCCGGAAGTCGATGCCGTTGTCAATGCCCGCTATGGCATCACCGTGGAGTTCAACCCTGACTCAGGTCGCTACACCTTCAACTCCGGTACGACGGGTGATGCATCCAGCATCCGATTGGAAACCACGACGAGCACGGCCACAGCCACGGACGAGCAAACCCTGGCAAACAATATATTGGGGATCACCGTGGACAGCACGGGGGCAGGTCTGGTGCAAACACCCAGTGCCTTGGACACCGCCCAGCGCGGTAAACCCAGCTACCCCGCCACACTGTCCAGTGAGACCCTGACCATCAACACCTCCGGCAACGTGGCCGTGGTGGAGGCCAACAACGACTTCACGGTGTCGGTCGATGGCATCAGCACCAAAATCAGCGTTGACACGGGCAACTACTCGATGGAAACACTGGCTGCCAAGCTGAAGGAAAAGATCAACTCGATCGTGGATCCTGTCAGCAAACGGGAAGTCGCAGGCGTCGATGTGAAATGGGATGCTAAAGCTAAACAAATGGTATTCAGCACCGGCACCACCGGTGACGCGGCCTCCATCCAAGTCACTGGCCACCCTGACTGGGGCTTGGCCAACACTGAAATGCGTTTTGGCCAAACCACACAATGGATCAAGCTGGCCCAATACGCCGACAACGGCGCCCTGCAATATGTGCGCAACGGCAAGCAAACCGAAGACATTTCAGACCTGAACACCAAAAACGACTGGTGGCCCGTGTTCCTGGACCGCGGCGAGTTGACCTTTGACCTGACGGGTAAGCCCATCTCCCCCATCAAGCCCATGGGCTTTGAAACGGCCTTCTTGCAAGGCGGCAAGGGTGCGTTGACCATGTCGATCGACTTCACCCAATCCACCCAGTACTCCAGCTCCTTTGCTGTGCTCTCGCAAGCGCAAGACGGTGCCCCCGAGGGTGAACTGATGGGCCTGGACATCGGCGTGGACGGACTGGTCAATGCCACTTATTCCAACGGCTCGCAAAACTCACTGGGCAAGATCGTGTTGGCCAACTTCTCCAGCCCCTCTGGCCTGCGTCAGGTGGGTGACGCCAGTTACCTGGCCTCAGCCACCTCAGGTGTTGCCAAGGTTGGTGAAGCCGGCTCCGCTGGTTTCGGCACGATTCGTGCTGGTGCAACAGAACGCGCCAACGTGGATTTGACACAGGAGCTGGTGGACTTGATCACAGCCCAACGTAACTTCCAAGCCAACGCCAAAGCGATCGAGACCAGCAGCACCATGACCAGCGCCATCATCAACATCCGTTCTTGATGCACTGAACCCTGCACGACTGAACCCCTGAGAAAAACACCATGGACCGCCTTGTTTTCACCTCCAATGCCACCATCAAGGAGCAGGCCACTGCCCGGCAGGTGCTGGTCAATGAACTGGCCAACGTGTCCACAGTGGGCTTCAAAAGCAGTTATGACGTGGCTTTGCAATCGATCAAGGTGGAAGGCCCGGGCTTTGACTCACGCTTTCAGGCTCAGGCTGTCGCGCGCGATCTGATCCGGCTTGAAGCTGGCCCGATCATGGCCACAGGTCGCCCGATGGACATCGCCATGGCGGAAAAAGCGGTGCTGGCGGTGCAAGCTCCCAATGGAGATTTGGCCTTCACGCGTCGCGGAGACTTGAAAGTCAACCCACAAGGTCAGCTCGAAAACGGCTCAGGCCATTTGGTGCTGGGCGATGGCGGCCCGATTGCGGTGCCCCCGGGCATGATGGTGGCCATCAACACCGATGGATCGGTTTATGCCCAAGACCCGACACAAGCAGGTGCGGCTCCTTCCGTCTTCATCGACCGCTTGCGTTTGCGTGATGCAGCCGATGTGAAACTCGGCCGCCGCCAGGATGGCTTGTTCAAACTGGACGGACAAGCCGATGGTGCCGATATTCCGGCAGGCAACACCGTTCCCCGGCTGATCCCACAAGCCCTCGAAGGCAGCAATGTCAGCGCCATTGAGGCCATGACCCGGCTGATTGACCAATCGCGCAGCTTCGAAACCCAAATTCGCATCATCAAGGAAACCAAGTCGCTCGACGAGTCGGGTGCCTCCATGATGAAAACCGCCTAAACACTGACAGGAGCCCCCCATGGATGCATCAATGTGGATTGCCAAAACCGGCCTGGACGCGCAACAAACGCGCATGTCGGTCATCTCGAACAACTTGGCCAACGTCAACACCACCGGTTTCAAGCGCGACCGAGCGTCGTTCGAAGACATGCTTTACCAAAACCTGCGCCAACCCGGCGCGCAGGTCGGAGCCGACGCACAGGCCCCAACGGGCCTGATGCTGGGTACCGGTGTGCGCATCGTGTCGACTGAAAAGACACACACCCAGGGCAGCTTGGTGACCACCAAAAACGCACTCGATCTGGCCGTGCAAGGTGAAGGCTTTTTCCAGATTGCCCAGTCCGATGGCACCACCGCCTACAGCCGCGATGGCGGATTCAAATTGTCTGCCACAGGCCAATTGGTCACCGCCAACGGTGCCGCCCTCCAGCCCCCCATCACCATCCCGCCCAACGTAGCCAGCATTACTGTGGGTCAAGACGGCACTGTGTCTGTGGAAGCGGCGGCCGGTGGTGGCACTCAAGTCATTGGTCAGATTCAGATCGCGCGATTCGCCAACCCCGCAGGTTTGCAATCTATTGGCCAGAACCTGATGAAAGAAACCACGGCCAGCGGGGCACCACAAGTAGGCCAGCCCGGCGTAGCCGGCGCAGGTCAACTCATGCAAGGCTCATTGGAAGCGTCCAACGTGAACGTGGTGGAAGAAATGGTCAACATGATCGAAACCCAGCGCGCCTACGAAATCAACTCCAAAGCCATCTCGGCAGTCGACGGCATGCTGCGCTTCCTGAACAACAACATGTAAGCCACGCACCATGAACACATCTGTCTCCCTTTCTTGTGTCCTGGGCCTCGTGCTGGCGCTCAGCGGTTGCGCTTCAACCAATGCCCCCATGGCTCACTCGCCACAATTTGCGCCCGTCCTGCCGGTTGCCATCGAAAAACCCAAGATGGCCACAGGCGCCATCTACAACGGCCGTCAAAGTGACAACTGGTTTGGCCGCGTGCGTGCCTACAACGTCGGCGATGTGATCACCATCTTGCTCAATGAATCCACGCAAGCCGGTCGCACACAAAGCGGCAGCGTCAAACGCGGTGCCAAAAACGATGTGATTCCCTCTGCTGCAGGCAATCCCAACGGATTGAACGCCCGTGTTCAAGGCATGCACCTGCCCACCAAAATCCTTGGGACCACCCTGAACGGGATCATGGGCGGCGTGGATTTGAGCAAAGCCAACATCGAAAGCTCAGGCGGCGGTGAAGCCGATCAAAAAGCCAGCCTGATCGGCGACGTCTCGGTCACAGTGGTCGAGGTCCTGGCCAATGGCAACTTGATGGTGCGCGGCGAAAAACAACTCGCCTTGACCGAAGGCGCCGAGATCATCCAAGTCAGCGGCATCATCCGACCCGAAGACATTTCTCCCAACAACACCGTTCAATCGCGTCGCTTGGCCAATGCCCAGATCGCCTACCGCGGCACAGGGGACATGGCCAATGCCGCAAAAGCCGGCTGGGGCACCAATGTGCTCATGAAGTTCTGGCCCTTCTGATGCAACGGAGCACTGGAAATACCATGAAATCCCCCCTCCTCACCTTGCTTTTGTTGCTGAGCCTCTCAGGCTCCGCCTGGGCTGACCGGGTCAAAGACTTGGCCTCGGTGGCTGCAGGCCGTGCCAACCAACTGATCGGTTACGGTCTGGTGGTCGGTTTACAGGGCACTGGCGACGGCGCCGATGTGTCCTTCACAGCCCAAAGCATGAAGTCGATGTTGGCCCGCTTGGGTGTGGGCATTGACGGACCCCTGTCGGACTTTGAGCAAAACGCCACCAGCGGCAAGATCGATATCAAGAACGTGGCCGCCGTGATGGTGACCGCTGAGTTACCCGGCTTTGCCAAGCCCGGACAAAAAATTGACATCAACGTCTCGGCCATTGGTAAAGCCAGCAGCCTGCGCGGTGGCAACTTGCTGCTCACCAGTTTGCGCGGGGTTGACGGCGAAATTTACAGCTTGGCACAAGGTGCGCTGACCGCCACAGGCGTCGAAACCAGTGCGGCCGGCTCCAAAGTCAGCATTGGCGTTCCCACATCAGCTCGCATTCCGGGTGGTGCTACCGTCGAACGTACTGTCGATACGCCCTTTGAAAAATCCGACCATGTGGTCATGAACGTGCGTGAGTCGGACTTCACGACCACCACAGCGATCGTCAACGCGGTCAACAAAAGTTTTGGCCAAGGCACGGCCATGGCCTTGGATGGGATGTCGTTTGCCATCAAGGCGCCCAGCGACATGTCGCAACGGGTGGCCTTCATGAGCATGGTTGAAAACCTGGATGTGGTACCCGGCGATCCACCCGCTCGCGTGGTGGTCAACTCACGCACGGGCACTGTGGTCATCAGCCGCAATGTGCGCGTCACGGCCGCCGCTGTGGCGCACGGTACGATTTCAGTGGCGATCTCGGCGACCAATGAAGTATCCCAGCCCAATGCTTTTTCAAAAGGCCAAACAGCGGCTGTTCAAAACGTGGACATCGCTGTGTCAGAGCCTAAAAACCCAATGTTCCTGTTCCAACCCGGCGTGGATTTGCGCCAAGTGGTCGATGCCGTGAACCAAGTGGGCGCCACGCCTTCGGCCCTGATTGCCATCCTCGAAGCCCTCAAAAGCTCAGGCAGCTTGCGCGCCGAGCTGATCGTCATCTAAAGAGCCCCGACATGAGCGACCTGTCCACCAACACCTCCAGCACTTACCTGGACTTCAATGCGCTCACGCGCCTGAAGGGTGAGGCAGCGCAAGATCCGTCCAAAGCCATTCGCCAGACTTCTGAGCAATTTGAAGCCTATTTCATCCAACAGATGATGAAAACCATGCGAGAGTCCATTGAAAAAAGCGATCTCGTTGACGGTGGCAATATGGACATGTACCAAGACCTGATGGACAAGGAAGTGTCCTTGCAAATGGTCAAACGCGGTGGCATGGGTCTGGCCAACATGATGGAGCGCCAAATGAAACTGGCGCAAGGCATGAGCACACAGGATGCACTTCAATTGCACAAAACCGACGCCAAGGCCTTGCCTTTGAACCCTGCGCGCGAAGCCATGTCACTCAAGCCGGAAGCCATCAAAGCCTACGAAATTGAGCGCATCTCCGGCTATAAGCTCGACCAGGTCACACCAGGAGATAAGCCATGAGTGACTTGCTCAGCATTGGCAGCTCGGGCGTTAACGCATACCAACGTGCTCTGGCCACCGTCTCCAACAACATCGCCAACGTCAACACCGACGGCTACACCCGTCAAGATGTTTCACTGGCGGCCAACCTGCCGCGGCAAATGGGCGGCAGTTACCTCGGTACCGGGGCACGATTTGATGCGGTTCAGCGCCAATACGACGCTTTTGTCGAATCCAATTTGCGCAACAGCAACAGTGACTTGGCCAGTCAAAAACCCCTGCTCTCTTACGTCAACCGTCTGATTGACGTGATGGGTGATGAAAGCATCGGTCTGACCACGGCCATGAACCGGTTCTATGAGTCGGCCCGCGACCTCGCGAGCGACCCCGCCTCCACCATCTCTCGCACCAGCTTTTTGCGCGATGCCGATGGTCTGGCGGCCCGTTTTCGGCAGTTGGCCAGCCAATTCGAATTGCTGGACAACGAAACCCGCCAGTCGGTTGAAACCGATGTGGGTCAAGTCAACGCGCTGACCAAACAACTGGCCCTGATCAACAAACAACTGGGCAAGCACACCGACGTCAACAAGCAACCCTCCGAGTTGCTCGACCAACGCGACCTGTTGCTGAGAAAAATGTCCGAGTTGACGACCATCAAAACCAGTTTTTCACAAAACGGTGAAGTCTTGGTCACGCTGGGTGACACCAGCAGTCAAGGTTTCTTGGTCAACAAAGACGAGTCACGAGACATCATGGTCAGTGCCGCGTCCAATGGTGACCTGCAGCTGAACTACCGCTACCCGCCGACCAACCCCGTCACCGGTCTGCAACTGGCGTTGCCCCCCATCACCAACGGCAAACTCGGCGGTGTGCTCAATTTTCGCGAGCAAGTACTGGCCCCTGCTGCCGATTCGCTCAACAACTTGTCGCGTGTGGTGGTGGATGAAATCAACGCCGTACACCGCACTGGCATCGACGCAGAAGGTTTACTCGGGGGCGACCTGTTTGGCTTTGCCTCTGGTGCAGATGACACGGCCAGTGGGATGCGCATGATCATCCAAGACGCCAGCCGCGTGGCAGCGGCAGGTCAGTTCAGAGTGATTGACGATCCGTTGAACAAAGGCACCGCCCAAGCGAGAATTGGTTACACAGAGCCCGATTTCGCTGGCCCGGACGGTTTGCTGGGGTCACTGGCCAGCGCCCTGTCGCCCGCCATCGCCACCGAAACGCTGCCCATCGGATTTGGCCAAAGCTTTGCCGAGGTGGGGCTGATTCCACAAGGCATGCGTGACCTCAAGATCACCTTATCCACCGCCAGTGCGCAACAAAACTTACAAGTCATGACCCGCGACGGACGCCATTTGGTTGGTACCTCACTGAACGAGGTCGACCAAGGGCTGTTGCTGCGCTCGAGCAATGGCGCAGAGCCTGGTGCACGTTACAGCGACGCCTACCTGAATCAAAGCGGTGCCTCCACCTACATGGACATGGACATCTTTGTGGGGGTCAAGGCCGAAGTGGTGCTGGAGCAGCAATTCAACGTCCTGACCGGAGAGCGTCTGGATGCCATTGCCCAGCCTGCCCAACTCAAGCTCGATGCCTCCTTGTTGCTGCCCACGTCGACGGGGACTTTCACACTCAATGGCGTGGCCATTCCCGATGGACTGGCGACAGCTGCAGACTTTGTTGCTTGGGTCAATGCACCGACGCAGCAAAACGCCATGGGCCTGCAAGCGAGCCTGGATGCACAAAGCCAGATCGTGCTCACACGCACATCGGCCACAGCCAGCACAGGAGATATCCGTTTGGGCATGGGTGCCAGCGGCAGTCCCTCTGATTTGCAGCAGCTTGGCTTTTCAACCAGCCTGTACATCCAGGGTGCATCACCTGATGACTTGCTGGTTTTTGTCACCGACACGAGCGGACAGCCCACCCAAGCCAGTGTGACGGCGCAATATGGCGGCCTGGACAACAACATGAAGCAGGCGCTGCGCAACGCCCCGCTGGAAGTCGCGTTCATCACTGACACGGACTATGTGATTCGCGACGTCAACAGTCAAACCGTGCTCGCCGAGCGGAGCATGGTTGCCACGCCCGGTATGCCCCCGCCCAGTGTGCAATACCGTGGCTTGACGCTGGATTTCTCGACCTTGCCCAAGGCGGGCGACAAATTCACCATCGACGGTAACCGCAACGGCATTGGCAACAACGAAGCCATGCTGCTGCTGGGCAATCTCGAAAAATCACCGCTCATGCCCGGAGGCCTCACCATGACAGAGGCCTATATTGAGAGCGTCAACCAAGTCGGTAATGTGGCACGGCAAGCCGCCATCGCAGAACAAGCACTGACGGTGGTGTACGAGCAAGCCCAAGAAGCACGCGACGGTATTTCAGGTGTGAGTCTGGATGAGGAAGCCTCTGCTCTGGTCCGCTTTCAACAAGCCTATCAAGCCAACGCCAAAGTCATGCAAACCGCCATGGCTTTGTTTGACAGCATCTTGCAGATCCGCTGAACCTCGAAAGCGTTCTCATGAAAATCTCCACCTCTTTCCTGTTTGACCGTGCGACCGATCGCATGAGCAGCACCCAAAACAAACTGGCCACCACGCAGGCGCAACTGGCCGTAGGCAAACAAATCCTCTCGCCCAGCGCTGCACCCGACCAAGCCGCTGCCATCCAGCGACTGAAGGGTGAAGTGCAACGCCAAGACAGTCATATGCGCACACTGGATGTGGCCATTCGGCGTTTTGGTGCAGAAGAAAATGCACTCAGCGCCTCCAATGACCTGCTGATCCGTCTCAAAGAATTGGCGATTCAAGCCGCCAACGACACACTGGGCCCAGATGATCGCAAAGCCATCGGTGTTGAGATGAAAGCCTTGCGGGACCAGTTGCTCAGCCTGGGCAACACACAAGACGACAGCGGCAACTACCTGTTCTCTGGCACACGGGTCAACACACCCGCCTTTGCAGAAAATGGGACGGGTCAAGTGCAATACCAAGGCGACCAAACCCAAACCAGCATTCCAGCCGGGGTGGAGCGCACCGTGCAATTCAGTCGAGCCGGCACCGATGTGTTCAGCCGGGTGGTGCGCGGCAACGGAGAAGCCGTTGGTTTTTTTGATGCGCTCGATCAGATGATTGACGCCACCGATAAGAACCAGACCACGGGCATCCAAAGGGGCATCGCTGACGTGACCCAAATGCACAACACCCTGACTCTGTCACAGGCTAAAAATGGCTCCGACCAGCAAGTGATTTCGACTCAAAAAGACGTCCTCGAAGAAACCCAATTGCGCATGAAGTCAACGCTGTCTGAAATTGAGGACCTGGACTACGCTGAGGCCGTTACCCGGGTGAACAAAGAAATGATGGCACTGGAAGCCGCCATGGGCAGCTTCTCCAAAATTTCAGGACTGTCACTTTTTGACTACATCCGAGGCTGAAGACAGCGCATCAATTCAAGTTTCAGTGCTTCGTGCCGACACATGACCTGAACCCTTTCGAACACCCCACCAGCGAATCCACCCCATGGCCACCAGTAGCATTGTCAACACCCTCGGTGCCGGCTCCGGTATTGATGTCAAGGCGCTGGCCCAAAGTCTGGTGGACGCGGAAAAAACGCCCAAAAAAGAGCGAATCGACGCCAAAATCACCCAAACTGAAGCCCGCATTTCGGGTTACAGCGCCATCAAGTTTGCCCTTTCAACCCTCAAAACAGCCTTCGGCAAACTCAACGACGCCAGTGATTTCAGCTCCCTGCAGCCCAGCAACACCCAACCCAGCGCATTTGGGGTCACGGCCGGCAGTTCAGCAGAAGCAGGCAGTTACAGCATTGAAGTGCTGCAAACTGCGCTGGCCCAGCGCACTGCCAGCAACACCTTCGCCGCGAGGGACACAGCACTCAATGGCGGGACGCCGTTCAGTCTGAATCTCACCGTGGGCGGGGTAGTCAAAGACCCGATCAACGTCCCCACACCCACACCAGCGGGCTTGGTCAGCGCCATCAACGGCGCCAAATTGGGCGTGAGCGCTCAACTCATCAACACCGGTAACGGCTTCAATGTGGTGCTGACCGGTGAGACGGGGGCAGCCCAAAGTTTCAGCATGGCCAGCGATGACGGCCATGGCGCGGCCGTGTCAGGCCTTTCGTTTGCAACCCCATTGCAAACCGCCACAGATGCCAGCTTCAAGGTCAACGGTTTGCCTGTGACACGCAGCAGCAACACCATCAGTGACGTCATTGATGGGGTGACCCTGGACCTGTATGCCACCAGCACAGGTGCCGCCCGACTGGACCTGAACCGCGACACCACCAGCATCAAGGGCAATATCCAAGGCTTGGTCACCGCCTACAACGACTTTGCGGAAACCCTGAACATTTTGGGTGACAGTGCGAGCGAAGTGGAAGAATTTGGCGGCGCCTTAGCGGGCGACAACCTGCTCCAAAGTGTCCGCAACCAGGTGCGGGAAATGGTCACAGCCAACTCCACCACACCCGGCAGCACCATCAAAGCAGGTCGCGATGTCGGTCTGAGTATCGACCGCTACGGCAAACTCACACTGGATGAGGGGAAACTGGACAAAGCCTTGCAAAACAACTTTGGCGAAGTGGCCACCATGTTCAGCGCAGGCACCAACAACAAAAGCGTTTACAGCACCGCGCCAGCCGGTTTGGCGGGCGGAGCCATCAACAAACTCGAAAAAATGCTGTTGTCGACGGGCCTGATCGACACCCAAAGTCAAAATGCCACCACGCAAATTGCGAAATACAAAAAAGAATTGACCGTGTTGGAAGAGCGCATGGAAAAGCTCATGACCCGCTACACCAACCAATTCAGCATCATGGAAAGCATCGTGGGCAACAGCAACAGCATGCGCGAGGGCCTCAAAGGCACCTTTGAAGGCATGATGAAAGCTTACACGGGCTGAAAACGCCCTCGGCAGCCTGCTTGAGCGGGCTCAATTCAGTTTTCGGCCATTTTTTGCCGTTTTTGCAAAAAACGGCTCAAGTTTCGCTCTAAGCGTCCGAATCTCCATCACGACATCCCCATTTGGTGAGCCGCCAGACGGTTCTCCTTACGCCAGTTCTGTCAGCGGGGATGAGATCAAGGACAACACCATGAGCAACGATATCCAAACCAGCGCAGCCCGCGCAGCAGCCACACCAGTGGCCATTCCCGCTGCGCGCTCGGTCGAAGGACAAGCCCGCCCACAGCCACCTGTCGACGTCAAGCCCGCCGTCGAAAACAAACCCGACCCTCGGGAAGCCCGTCGGGCTTTGGAAGAAGCCACGGAACAACTGAACAAAAAAATGACGCACAGCAAGCGTGATCTGAGCTTCAGCGTGGACGACGTATCCAACAAAATTGTCGTCACGGTGAAGAACAGTGAAAACGGTGAAGTGGTCCGCCAGATCCCCAGTGAAGTGGCTTTGCGCGTTGCCAACAACCTGGAAAACATGAAAGGCCTGTTCAAGGACGAAAAATCTTGAAGACCTAAAAAAAACGCATCAAGCCCTAAAGCTTTTTCGACAACTTCCGAATCATTCAGTAACAGAGATTCAAATCAGATTTTCTGTGAAAACAGGCAGGTCCTACTCCATTCGGGTTCCTGCCAACCTTTTGAAATAAATCTCGCCAAGGAGTAAGACCATGTCCGTTATCAACACCAACATCAAGTCCACCATCGCCCAAAACGCTTTGACCGTGAACAACCGCAACCTGAACAAAGCCATGGAGCGTCTGTCCACCGGCAGCCGCATCAACGGCGCTGCCGACGACGCTGCAGGCCTGGCCATCAGCAACAAAATGACGGCCCAGGTTCGCGGCCTCGATCAAGCGGTTCGCAACGCCAACGACGGTATTTCGTTGATTCAGACAGCCGACGGTGCCACCAAAGAAATCACCAACATGCTGCAACGCATGCGTGAATTGTCTGTGCAGGCTGCCACCGACACCAACACAACCGACGACCGTACGGCTTTGCAGTCCGAAGTCGACGCGCTGTCATCTGAAATCACACGCATCGCTGACAACACGCAGTGGAACGGCATGCAAGTGTTCAAAGCCACCGCAGACAGCGAAGTGGGCACAAAAGGCGTCGCTCAATTGCACGTCAGCGCCAACACTGGCTCTTCTGCAGCGATCGAGATTGATTTCGGCACACAAGGCATGGACAGCAAGTCGCTCAAAATCGATGCCCTGGATGTCAAGACCCAAGCCGATGCCACCAAAGCCATTGACTCCATCGACGGCGCATTGAAATTGGTTGATGCCGAGCGCTCGACCTACGGTGCAACGATCAACCGCTTGAACTACGCTGCTGACAACTTGGCGAACGTGTCCCAAAACACCGCGGCCTCACGCAGTCGAATTCAAGACACCGATTACGCCGCGACGACAACAGAATTGGCCCGCACACAAATCATCTCGCAAGCTGCGACAGCCATGTTGGCACAAGCCAACCAAGCGCCGCAGTCTGTGATGTCTTTGCTGCGTTAATGGACGCGTTGCAGAGCCCAACGACCAAAAAGCCCATTCGGGCTTTTTGTCGTGAAGCTGCAACTCAAGCAAGATCACCTTGTGTTCACGCCACCATGAAAAATAAGCTTCATCCCACGCGCCACAAGGCCACCCCGCCTTTACCAGGAGCCTGCCCATGAGCGCCTTTGTCAACACCAACGTCAAGTCCCTTGCCGTCCAGCAAGCGCTGGTCGTCAATCAGCGGTCCATGGACAAGTCAATGGCTCAACTGGCGACAGGCCAGCGCATCAACTCTGTCTCCGACGATGCGGCGGGTCTGGCTATTGGCAACAAGATGACGGCTCAAATTCGCAGTCTGGACATGGCTGTGCGCAATGCCAACGATGGTATTTCGATGCTGCAAACAGCCGATGGTGCAACCAGCGAGATGACCGACATGTTGATTCGCATGCGCGAATTGGCCATTCAATCCGCCAACGACACCAACGGACAAGACGAACGTGATGCACTGCAAGCAGAGTTTTTACAGCTCCAGGAACAAGCGGCCAATACAGTGACCAACACCAGCTGGAACGGCATGAAGCTTCTCAAAGGTGAAGCTGGAACGGCGGGCGTGGTGAAGTTTCATGTGGGTGCCAGCAGCAGCGACTCCATCGCCCTGCCCCTAGCGGAACTGAACAGCAACGACGTAGCAGCTGCATTGGGCAATTCAGCGGCCATTGATACACGAAGCAAAGCCACGGCATCCATTGACCTGATCGACAAGGCCATGGTGCAGATCGATAGCGAGCGCAGTCAATGGGGTGCCATGATGAGCCGCCTCACCTACGCAGCCGACAATGCCAGCAATGTGTCAATGCACACCAGTGCCTCGCGCAGCCGGATCATGGACACCGATTACGCCCAAGCCACCGCAGAGTTGGCTCGAAGCATGATTTTGAACGAAGCGGGAACAGCGATGTTGTCGCAGGCCAACCAACAGCCTTATTACGTGCTGGCCTTGCTCAGCTGAACACGCCGAAATGCCCTTTCGGCGTGGTGTCGTTGCATGGGCACCAGCCGTTTTTTCTGAGCCATCAGGTCCTCAGAAACCGATAGATTTTGTCCAATGAATCCCAACCGGCATTCTTCAAGGCGCCATTCACGCGCTTGGCAAAGTCTGCGTCGTGTTGGTATTTCCGGCTGAACACCTGAACGGTGCGAACCATTTGCTCGAGGTCGGGAAGACGCTCGGGCTCATTGCATTGGACCGCCAACATGAAGCGAAGCAAGCCAAATTGCGTCACCAGCTTCAGGAAATGATCGTAAGGGCTGGCCTCGGAAAATGGAAATCCTTCGCTGAACATTTCATTCAAGAGAAAGTTTTCCAACATGAACGGGGCGTCATTTAATGCCTCTGGCAAGCGCTGTACACCGGCTCTGTAGTTGTCAATCAGTTGCTGCTGCGTCACCAGATTTGTCACAGGGTCTGCGCCCAAACCTCTGGCCACCAGGGTCTGAACTGACGCTTGAACCGTTGAGTTTCTTCGACCTTTTTTCAGTTGCCACAAGCCGGAGAAGGTGGTGGCCTGAATCACGTAGTCCGGCAACATGGCCGACAGGGCATCGACGATGGCGCCAGACGAAACGATGGTGTCGAAGTCTTTCAGCAACGCCGAAACGCCAGCGTGACCGCCCTGCTTCAGGATCGCTGTCAATTGTTCGGTGAACACCCCCAGCGCAGCCAATTTTTGCCACAGTGACAAACTGTCGGCCTTCATCAGTTTCAAGCAAAAAAGGCTGACCGACTCCATGGTTTCTGGCGTTAAGCCTTGCTTGCTGCGGATTTGAACAACGGATTCAACACGCACCTTGCCTGAGACTTCCACAAAATCCAAAGCATCCGGAGCCAAAAGCGCCAATCTGGCAGCCTCTGGACAGGACAATGTCAAAGCTTGCTGGTGCTGCCCCCCCAATACACGGCTCTTACGGGGATAAGTGGCACAGGTATCTGACAACTTGTCTTCACCCAACTCACGCTGCACGCTGCACAGCTTTTCTTCCAGAAAAGGACAATCCAGGGTTTCAGGCTGCATCTCAATGCGGGCGTACTTCGTCTCACTGGCCAAGCTCCTGATCCTTTTGACCTGCGTGGACATACGCTCCATGAGCAATGGCTGCTTGGCTTGCCGATAGGCATTGAAGGTTTTTTTATCGATGTGTACCGTCCAGCCCGAACAGCAGCTGTCCTCGCAGGCTGAGCCGGTGCATGAAAAACGACCGACATAACGGGGCTGAACCGATTGGACGGTCTTGGTCAGGTGAATAGTGCTCATGGTCTACCTCTGGAGTCAATGAGGAGTTGGAAGCAATTTGCAGGCCAAGTGATCGTCAAAAAACCGCCAATTGATATTGCACGACTCACGCACAGCCATCCATGCATGAAACTTACCTTGGCAAATCCACCACCAACGCCTGCGTGCCTCGGATGATCCTGGGGCCCAATTTGTCATGCCCTGGTTGCGTGGACTTCTTCACCGTGATCACCGAGTTTTTGAATTCGATCGATTCGACCCAACCTTGCTGAATAAACTCAGGAATCCCACGCAAAAAGAAAGTAGACAGATAATCTTCCATCTTGAAATGATCACGCCACCATTGGAAATTGATGATATCGATGAGTTTTTTGAAGAAGTTGTAGGCAGAGAACTCATTCAAAAGACCACCCCCAAAATTTGGGCTGTACAGGGTGTGAGTATCCTCAATGACATAAACACCACCAGGTGAAACCAGAGGAAAATACCGAATGAATGAGTTGATGATATCCATGGAAACATGCGACCCATCGTCAATCACGATATCAAACACCTTTTGAAGGTTCGCGATTTCTCTGAACGTGGCATCTGAGTTCGCATCACCCACCACCACCTTCACTTTATCGTCTTCATAATACAGTTTGCTGCAATTAACATTGATATCACATCCAATCAATATTTGGGCATTCTTAAAATATTCGCAATAAGTATCCAACGATCCACCATTTTGTATCCCGATTTCCAAAAGTGAAATATTTTGATCACGATACATGGCGAACAAACTGTCATAGTGACGAAGGTACGACTCCCATTTGTCACTCACTTTACCCGTTTTGGCTTTGTGAATCTCTTCAAAACTCAAATTCATCATCTCATTACCTCTCAGATATTTTTAATCAATTTTCAATTTGAAAATTAGGCTTCACCACGCAAAACCCGATCTCGGGCCTTGGCCAGCTCGCCAATGCCACTGTCTTTCCAGACCTTGTCTCGCAACTGGTGGAATTCGTTGAGGTACAAGTTATCGCCCGTCCTGGCATAAGCCATTTTCAATGCATTGGCCACCGCAGCCTGCGATTGGTACTGGCTCAATGGCGTGACGGAGCAAGGCAACCCAAACATGCTCCAAGACTTCGACTTGAATTGGGGTCCCGCCAACAGCATATTGACCAAGCGCTCTTGAACAAATATTTTTTGTGGCAATAAATCGTGACTGTAAATCGTGCTTTGGTTGAGTGCATTGGCCAGTACCGTCCCCTTGGCTTCAGCGCTTTGGAAGAGCTTTTCACCCAACTCCAGCCAATGCAGCCAAAATTTCTTTTTGGCAATGAAGTAATTACAAAATGCGGTGTTTTCACCGTGCATGACCAACTCTGACAAACGCAAATCCTGACCCACAGCCTGCATGAACTGCTGCGAACAAGCCATCAAGCCAGGGTGGAAAAATTCACCTTGCTCGAATGAATTCAAGAAAAAGCTGTTGAGGTCCCAGAACGGACTGAAAATCAAAACATCGTTGTCTGACCCGTACTGAAGGGCAAACTCGCTTATTTTCTCGAAATCAAGCGCAGTTTTGTAGGAAAAGCGAGGGGAAAAGAACCCATAAAACACATCGTCCTCGAGCGCATGGTTCATGAGGTAATTGCGCATGGGCCAGAACTCACGCCAATCAGGTCGCTCATTGGCTAAATTATCGAGCACACCAAAATCGGCAGGAACGTTTTGCAGCGTTTCTTCGGTGTAACAAATCTGGAACAACTGCACACGTGGACGAATGGTGACCTCAGGCACTGGGACGCTATCAACACTGCCAGACGCTTGACTCCAGTTGGCCAGTGCCTGACCAATGCGCAGAGGCTCACCACGCGGCAGTGCCACAGGCAATTTCCCCGCCTTCTTTTTAATCGACAGCTCCAACACCTTGTCTTCGTATTCGGCATAACTGCGCGTGGCATTGCTGGCTGAATTCAAGGCAGACAACAAACTCAAACCCATCCGGGAAACCATGGTTTTGCCATACAAAGTCACCAGCGGCACCCCGGCATGGATCACATCGTTGCTGGTCGAGCCACAGTTGTAGGGGTAGGTGTCCAAGTAAACATCAGCCAACTTCAGGCGAGCACAAAACTCAGGGTGCGCTGTGCGGGAAGAAAACACCAGACGGTCAGAGGACACCCCATGCGCCAAGGCCTGGGCCTTGAGGTTTTGGGTGCTGGACTCATTGTCATCCACCAGCCACAGCAATGCATCGGGAATGCGCTTCAAGAGCCGCATCCAGGTTGCGAACATTTCCGGGGTGATTTTGTAAGTGTTGCCGAAGGCACCCATCACAAAAGCCTCAGAGGACAAACCCAACTGTTCACGCGTGACCACGGGCGCATGGTCGGCATAAGAGACCATGGGCAAATAACTGCCCTCCACATGGAGCGGCTTCTCGGTGAAATAGACGGCCAGCTCATCAGGCAAGACTTGTCGATCTGCGATCACAAAATCGAACCACGGCATGCCTGTAGGGCCCATGAAACCCAAATAGGTGCCTTGCTTGGGGGCCGGGTGTAAAGCAAAAATGCCCGGTCTCGCCCCTGAACTCAGGCCATGCAAATCGATCAGGATGTCAATTTCATCGCTCAAGACGAGCTCGGCGGCCTGTCGATCCGATAAATCCTTGATGGATCTGAAATGGTCGAATTGCCCTTTCAGGTGCTCGCGCAAAGGTGTGCGCTCTTCGGGTGTGTAGTCATAAGCAAACAATTCATAGGACTGACCATGGCCATCCAGCATAGAAGGCAATAAAAAGCCCACAGCGTGCTCACGGAAATCCCCAGAGACATAGCCCACTCGCAAGCGCTGGTGTTGGTAAGTACGACCTTCTGACAAGCGCTCCTCACGGAAGGAATAAGTCCGCGCCACAAACGACTGCGAGTTGAGCAGTTGTTCGGCCGGATCTTCCGTCAACGCCAGCATCGCCAACGGTGAGGTGTACCGTTTCATCTCAGACAGGCTAATGCCTGGCAAGCTTTTGTAAATCGGCCATTGGCAAGCTTTTTGCCGAATGTGCATCCAATGCTGAATAACGCCGGGCTGCGCCGGATTGATGCTCAAGCTTTCTTCCAGTGCCTGTTCGGCCTGCGCGTAATTCTTGAGTTTTTCCTGCAAACGCCCCATGTGATTGAGGGCCATGGTCAAAAATTCGTCTGTGGGCGGTTTGGCCATATAGCGCCGGCTGACCAAACTCAACCATGTTTGCAGGGCATGGGCATCTTGGCCCAACTTTTCAAACAACAACCCCTTATTGATATAGGCCTGAGGAAAGTCCTCCTTCAGCGCAATGCAGGCCGCATACGCAGCGAGGGCTTCTTGCGGGCGCTGCAGGTTTTGCAGCATGCCGCCGTAATTGAACAAGGCAAAGTGCTTGTCTTTGGCATTGGCATGGTTGATCCAAAGCGCATACAGATTGGCCGCCGCCCGCAGCTCGCCCAGGCTTTCCAAGTGTTGGATATGCCCCATCAGGTCCAACTGGGTCATCCTGCCCTGACTCATCGCCGCAATCAGATCCGCAGCTTCCGATGTCGGAGCGTCCTGGGGAGTGGCCAGACCGGCCGTGTCAATTCCTGCGTTCATGAATCCAAACCTTATAAATTTTGTCAGTGAATTCGAAGACTCTGTTGCCCTCAAACAGCCGACGCATGTCAATCCAACGGGTTAAAGCAAAAAGTGTACCTAATGCAAAACAAGGATTGCGTGCAAAAAAACAGCTGAAAACGGCAATCAACCGTCTATGCGGCCAACTTCTGCCGCCACATCAGGGCCCATCACAAAAACGGCAAAACACCTCAAGTAATGGAATCCCGAACCGATTCACAGAGGTCACCAAGTTTTTTCTAAAAAGAAAAAGCACAGGTTTGAAACAGTCATCGTGGTATTTGCTCGGTATCGAGCCAGTACAAAAAAGGAACCGTCATGTCGTTGATCAGCTCGATTTCACCCACCCAGATCCAGAATCTGACCACCAACCAGATCCGAGATCTGTCCACTGCCGACGTCAAGTTGCTATCGACTGCCCAAATTGCGGCTCTGAGCAGCGCGCAAATTGGGGCCATTGAATCGCGTGACATGCTGGTGTTGACGAGCGGACAAATCAGCGCATTCGACAGCAGCAACTTTTCTGACGGCCTGCTGGTCTATGGAAACAAAAGCTCCCTTTTAACGGCGCCGCAAGTGCAAGGTCTGAGCACTTTGCAACTGAGCACCTTCACCACCTCGCACTTGGAGTTTTTCGACACGAAAGACATTGCCAGCCTGAGTACTTTACAGCTCAACAGCTTTAAAACCGACGTCATTGCAGGCTTGAGCACACAGCAGGTGCAAGCTTTGACGACGGGTCAACTGGTAGGACTCAATACCGAGCAATTTGCTAGTCTGTCCACAGGCAGCCTCAAAGCACTGACCACATTGCAAATCCGGGTCCTGACCACCGAACAACTCAACAGCCTCAGCTCATTGCAAATGGCGACCTTGGAAACCACCGATGTGGCCGCCCTGAGCAATCTGCAAGTCGCAGGATTGTCAACTGATGCAGTGGTGGCCTTGACCACAGGACAAGCCAAAGCCTTGTCATCGGTCGCACTGAATGCCTTGACCACCGACCAACTGGCCGTCTTTGAAACCGAAAACATGACGGCACTGACCACCGCGCAGATCAGCAAAATATCTGGCCAACAACTGGGCAAACTCAGCACAGACCAAATCGTTGCGCTCAGCACAGAACAAATCAGGACACTGTCAACGGCCCAAATAGCCGCCTTGTCGAGCGATCAACTGAACAACATGGCCAGCAATGACCTGCAGGCACTCAGCACCGCGCAAATCAGGGCCTTGACCTCCGATCAAATCAACAGCTTGAGCACCGATCAACTCAACACATTGAGTACAGCACAAGCGCAAGCTTTGACGACCTCGCAAGTGGTCGCCTTGACAACAGAACAAATCAACAAACTGGCCAGCGATGATCTGCAGGCTCTGACCACCACACAGGTCAAAGCGCTCACCAGCTCGCAGATCAGCAACCTCAGCAGCGACCAGATTCAACTCCTGCAGACACAGCAAGTGGGCGCTTTGACTGCCACTCAGGCTGGCAAACTCGCAACCGATGCGATCGCAGCACTGTCCAGCACACAAATCAAGGCCATTTCCACCGATGCCCTCAACGCTTTGGGCAGCGACCAGTTGGTCGCGATAGAAACAACCGAAATTGCCGCACTGACCACGGCACAGCTGAGCAAGCTGTCAACCGCATTGGTCTCCAAGTTGAGCACCGAACAAATCATCGGTCTGACGAGCGATCAGGTCAAGGCGTTGACCACCACCCAAGTGGCCGCCCTGACCTCCGATCAGCTCAACAACATGGCCAGCGACGACCTGCAGGCCCTGACCACCACCCAGGTCAAAGCGCTGACCACCGCTCAAATCAGCACCCTCAGCAGCGCACAAGT
>JAGNVG010000001.1:0-3014 GCA_017986605.1 Limnohabitans sp. | reverse complement strand
TCTCCACGGCCCAAGTCGCCGCCATGACCTCCGAACAACTCAATGCCATGGCCAGCGATGACCTCAAAGCATTGACCACCGGCCAGATCAAGGCTTTGACCACCGCTCAGGTCACCAACCTCTCGAGTGATCAGGTGCAATTGATGCAAACCGCGCAAATTGCCGCACTGAGCCCTGGACAAGTGGAGAAGATGACGACTCAAGCTGTGGCCGCCTTGACCACCGATCAAGTCAAAGTCCTGTCGTCGGCTGCGCTCAATGCTTTGACCAGCGATCAGCTGGGCGCTCTTGAGACTGCAGATGTCGCCGCCTTGACCACTGCGCAGTTGAGCAAGTGGGTCACCTCCCAAATTGCCAAACTCAGCACCGACCAAATTGTGGCGCTCACGACCGCCCAAACACAGTCACTGACCACAGCGCAGGTCGCAGCACTGACCTCTGACCAACTCAATGGCGTAGCCAGCGATGACTTGCAAGCATTGACCACCAACCAGATCAAGGCACTGACCACCGATCAAATGAGTGCATTGAGCACAGCGCAAGTGCAGTTGCTGCAAACCACTCAAGTCGCCGCCTTGAGCTCTTTGCAAGTCGCCAAGCTCTCGTCCGATGCGATCGCCTCGCTGACCACGGACCAGGTCAAACAGCTGAGTACAGCGGCGCTGAACGCCTTGTCCAGCGATCAATTGGCGGCCATGGAATCGGGCAGCATCGCTGCACTGACAACCGCGCAGCTGAGCAAGCTGACCACAGCCCAGTTGGTCAAGCTGAGCACAGCGCAGATTGAATCCTTCACCACAGATCAAACACAAGCACTGACCACGGCACAGATCGCCTCGCTGACCTCCGACCAGGTCAACAACATGGCCAGCGATGATCTGAAAGCACTGACGACTGCACAAGTCAAAGCGTTGACAACGGCTCAGATCGGCACACTGACAGCGGCACAGATTGCCTTGATGGAAACCACTGATATCGCCGCCTTGACAGCAGCGCAATCTGAAAAACTGACAACGCAGGCTGTTGCAGCGCTGACAACCGACCAAATCAAGGCTCTGAGCTCTGCCGCACTGAACGCCTTGACCAGCGATCAAATCAAGGCGATTGAAGCGGAAGACGTCACCGCCATGACGACTGAACAAGTCAAAAACTTGTCAACAACACAAGTGACTCGCCTGACGACCGAGCAAATGGAAGCACTGACGACCACCCAGGTTCAAGCGCTGACCACCCTGCAGGTGTCCGTCTTGACTTCTCTGCAAATCAACAAACTCGCTTCTGACGATTTGCAAGCACTGCTGACCAGTCAGATCCGCGCCTTGACTTCGGAACAGATCAACAACATCAGCACGGAGCAGATCAGCAATCTGAGCACAAGCCAAGTGGCCGCCTTGAGCACCGCTCAAACCAGCGCGCTGACCTCGAGCCAGATTGAAAACATGACATCTGATCAGTTGGGAGCCCTCAACTTCTGACACTGAACTCACCCGAACATGGGGGGCGCAAAGCTCCACGGTTCGGGCGGTCAGTTCAATTGAAAAACCCGTTACCCATGTCCATTTTTCCGCATAAGTCTAGGACATCGCGCTCCTCGTCGCTGCGCTATCGGTTCTCGAAATAATTCAGAGGTCACATCATGCCGTCCATCAGTTTTCTGTCCGCAAGTCAAATTCCGCACCTCAGCACCAGCCAGATCAAAAATCTGTCGACTTCCGACATCGCATTGCTTTCAACGGCTCAAATTGCGGTGCTGAGCAGCACTCAAATCAGTGCCATCGAAGCACAAGACTTTGTGGTTTTGAGCAGTGGTCAAATCAGCGCTTTTGATGGCAGTAAATTTTCTGATGGACTCCTGGTTTACGGCAACAAGAGCTCATTGCTCAGCCCAACACAGGTTCAAGGGCTCACGACCTCTCAATTGAACGCTTTCACAAGTCAGCACCTAGGGTTTTTTGACACCAAAGACATCGCCAGCTTGTCTTCCGCACAGCTCAACAGCTTTAAAACCAGTGTCATCGCCAACCTGAATACACAGCAAGTGCAGGCGTTGACAACGGATCAATTGGTGGGTCTCAACACTCAGCAATTTTCCAGCCTTTCAACGGCCAGCATCAAGGCCCTGTCAACCCTGCAAATTCGGGTACTGACTTCTGCCCAACTCAACAGCTTGGGCAGTGCGCACATTGCCGCCATCGAAACAACCGACATCAACGCACTCACCACCGCCCAAGTCAGTACTTTGTCGACCACGCAGATCGTGGGTTTGTCCACCGCCCAAGTGGCCGCTCTCAGCACCGGCCAAGTCGCCGCACTGACCTCTGTCCAAATCAACGCTCTGGCCAGCGACGACCTCAAGGCCTTGACCACCACCCAGGTCCGCGCCTTGACCTCCGATCAGCTGAGCAAACTCTCCAGCGATCAGATCGCCCTCATGGCCACCGATGACATCGCGGCCCTGGGCACTGGACAGATCAGCCACCTGTCTACCTCCGCCATCGCCGCTTTGACCACAGCCCAAGCCAAAGCACTGACCACCGCCTCCATCAACGCCTTGACCAGCGCCCAAGTCACCGCCATCGAGACGGCCGATCTGGCCGCCATGAGCACCGCCCAGCTGAGCAAGCTCGGCACCGCTCAAGTCGCTCAGCTGACTTCTGTGCAGGTCGCCGCATTGACTTCGGGTCAGGTCAAGTCACTCAACAGTGACCAGGTCGCCGCTTTGACGTCGGCCCAACTCAACGCTTTGACCAGCAGTCAGCTGCCGTCGCTGAGCACCGCACAGGTGCGTGCGCTGACCACCGACCAACTCAGTAAATTGACCACCACGCAGATCGTGGGTTTGTCCACCGCCCAAGTGGCCGCTCTCAGCACCGGCCAAGTCGCCGCGCTGACCTCTGTCCAAATCAACGCTCTGGCCAGCGACGACCTCAAGGCCTTGACCACCACCCAGGTCCGCGCCTTGACCTCCGATCAGCTGAGCAAACTCTCCAGCGATCAGATCGCCCTCATGGCCA
>JAGNVG010000154.1 GCA_017986605.1 Limnohabitans sp. | reverse complement strand
CTCGATCTGGACTGGCGTGCCGACACCGTGCGGGCCACCAACACCAGCACGGGCGAGCCATTGCCCCGCATTGCGCCCATGCGTGTAGGCGCCACGCTGGTGTATGGCCAAGGCCCCTGGAGCGCCAAGATGGGCGCTGACTGGCATGCCGCGCAAAAGCGTGTGCCCGAAGGCAGTGTGGCCACGGGCGCTTATACCTTGGTTAATGCCAGCGTGTCTTTCCGCCAAAAGCTCGACGCCACGGTGCTGCATTGGTTTGCTCGCCTGGACAATCTGAGCGACCAACTGGCCTACAGCGCCAGCTCGATCCTGACCAGCACCGCGTTCGGCAAGTCGCCCTTGCCGGGCCGCAGCTTCAAGCTGGGGGTTCAGGCCACGTTTTGAGGGGCGGCGTGGCGTCGCCTAGGTGGCGGCGCTACGTGGTTTCCGCCATTTGATCGGCTGAGTCAACGGGATAATTCGGGCATGAACCTTGATCATCCCGTTTTGTCGTCATTGCTGCCCGTGGTGCTGCTGATCTTGATTGGCTTTGTGGCGGGCAAGGCCAAGCTGGTGCGCGGCGAGTCGGTGCGCGACTTGTCCAATTTGGTGTTTTTGGTGCTGACCCAAGCGCTCTTGTTTCGCACCATGAGCAGCGTGCGCATTGAGCAGCTGGATTTCAAACCCGTGGCGCAGTATTTCCTGGTGGCAGGGGCCTTGTTTGTCACCATGCTCTGGCTCTATGGTCGTAACAGCCGCGCTTCGGTGCTGGCATTGGCCAGTATTTTCAGCAACACCTTGATGATCGGCGTGCCCTTGATCGGCTTGGCCTATGGGCAAGAGGGGCAGGTGTTGCTGTTCACCTTGATCTCATTGCACGCCTTGGTCTTGCTGAGTGCGGCCACGCTGGTGCTGGAGTTGCAAGTCGCCAGCGAGCACGCCGCTCTGTCCGGCGAGCGCCGGGCTGTTTGGCGCACGGTGGCGTCTGCGGTGCGCAACGCCATCATTCACCCCGTGCCTTTGCCGATTTTGGTGGGTTTGGTCTATGCCCAGACCGGCTGGGGCTTGCACCCGGTGGTGGACCGACCCTTGGCCTTGCTGGGCAGTGCTTTTGGTCCGATTGCTTTGGTACTGGTGGGCATCACGTTGTCACAAACGCCGATTGGCAAGCAGTTCATGTCTGCCCTGAAATTGTCTTTGGTGAAAACCGTGGTCCATCCCGTGCTGATGCTGGCTGTGGGCTGGTTGCTGGGTTTGCGCGGGCTGCATTTGGCCGTCATGACGATGGCGGCGGCTTTGCCCATCGGAGCCAATGTCTTTTTATTCTCGCAGCGCTACCGCAAAGAAGAAGACGCGGTCACCGCGGGCGTGGCCGTGTCCACCGCGATGGCCGTGGTGAGCGTGACGGCGGTCATGGCGGTGTTGCCTTTGTTGCCCGTCTGACCGTGTCGCTGGTTCAGGGGGCCAGGCGCTCGCGCAACCACTGGCCACCGTCTTGCGTGTAACGCAGGCGGTCATGCAGGCGGCTCTTTCGGCCTTGCCAAAACTGCCATTGGTCGGGTACCAGTCGGTAGCCGCCCCAGTGGGGGGGGCGAGGGGGGGTGAGCATGAATTGCGCCGCGTATTTGGCGGCGTTGGTCACCAGCACCGTGCGGCCGTCGATCACCTGGCTTTGGGGTGAGGCCCAAGCGCCGATGCGCGAGTCCAGCGGGCGACTGCGAAAGTAGGCATCGCTTTCTTCGTCGCTGACTTTCTCCACACGGCCCTCGATGCGCACCACCCGTTCCAGCTCGACCCAGTGAAACTGCAGCGCCGCAAAGGGGTTGCCTGCCAACTCCTGGCCTTTTTGGCTGGCGTAGTTGGTGTACCAGACAATGCCGCGCTCGTCGTAATCCTTGATCAGCACCACCCGTGTGCTGGGACGCAGGTTGCTGGCCACGGTGGCCAGGGTCATGGCATTGGGCTCAGGCACTTCGGAGGCGATGGCTTCTTGCAGCCACTGCTCAAATTGCTGGAGCGGGTTGGCGTGGGAGGCGTTTTCATTGAGCTCAGCTTTTTCGTAGCTCTTGCGCAGGTCGGCGATGTTCATGGTGCAAGTATAGGCAGCGACTGGGACGCTGCATTGCGCCAGGTCATATCAGGTGGCATGGCGCAACAAGGCGGCAAGCGCCCGGTCCTCGATGCCATGGGCCTGCAGACTGCGGTAAGTTTGCAAGGCGTAATCGCGTGTGGTGCCAAAGCGTCCGCTGGCCTGGCGAAAGATTTGCTGGTAAGTCTCTGCTGGCAAGTCACCCGTGAAGCTGGGACTGCTGCGGGGCAAGGTGAAGGCCAATGCTTTGACGGGCCCATAGGGGGTGGCACAGGGCAGCCAGTTGGGGGTGTAAACGTCCATGGGCATCTCTCTGGCCCAAAGCCGGGTCAACACCTCGTCGGCTTGGGTCTTGTGCACACGGTACACCACGCCTTGGCAGCTGCCGCCGGGCAACAAGGCAAACACCAACCCTGGACATTCGGGACTGCCCCGGTTCAAACGGCTCCACATTTTGAGTGCGCGATGCCAGCCCCAGACTTTGGTGGTGTGCTGTTCTTCGGCCTCAAATTCTGGGCGCCACAGCAAAGAGGCGTAGCCAAAGACCCACAAGTCTTGGCCCTTCGCGCATTGGGCGCGAAAGCGTTCCAGCAAGTCGGTTTGAAATGCCGTGGCCTCCTCAGGGTAAGCAGGGCGCTTTTCTGTTTGGGTGAAGCTGTCAGTCATGTGCAACAAGGCCCCATTACAATCTCGCCACTATTTTCGGAGAAAACTCACATGTCGACCCCTCAAGATGACAATCAACCCGTAGTTTGGGCCGTTTTGGTGGCCGTGATCGTGCTGGCCGTGGGCCTGGCGATTGGTTTTGGCATTGCCAAGAGCAAAAAAGCCGCACCCGCAGCACCCACGGCGGTCACCGCTCCTGCCGCCGAGGCCTCTGCGCCCGCAGCCGAAGCCTCTGCAGCCCCCGCCGCAGCCGAGGCATCAGCCGCCAAGTGAAGCTTCACTGGCGCTTGCAAAAACCCGCTTCGGCGGGTTTTTTTATGCTTTCAACCCGCTCATGGCGAGTTGTACCTCGTCTGTAACTCGCCAATCGCACTAAAACAAGGGAACCCGGTTACCATCAGTAATGTAATTTTGTTACCAAGTCTTTCAAGACCCAAGTTCATGACACTTCACCCTATTTTGGTCGCCGTCACCACCCGCATCACCGAACGCAGTCGCCCGACCCGCCAGGCCTATTTGCAACAAGTCGACGCGGCGGCGGGGCGAGACCCCGGTGCCCAGCGCCTGGGCTGCGCCAACGTGGCCCACGCCTTTGCCGCCATGCCCGAAGGCGACAAAGGCCGCGCCACAGCCTTGGACAAGATCAAAGTGGTGGCCCCGCGTGCGCCCAACATCGGCATCGTCAACGCCTACAACGACCTGCTTTCGGCCCACGCCCCGCTGCAACACTACCCCGACCTGATCAAAGACGAGGCCCGCAAGCTGGGTGCCACCGCCCAAGTGGCCGGGGGCGTGCCCGCCATGTGCGACGGCGTGACCCAAGGCACACCGGGTATGGAGCTGAGCCTGTTCAGCCGTGACGTGATCGCCATGGCCACGGCGGTCTCGCTCAGCCACGACGTGTTTGACGCGGCCCTGATGCTGGGCGTGTGCGACAAGATCGTGCCGGGTTTGTTGATTGGTGCTTTGCAGTTTGGCCACTTGCCCACCGTGTTTGTGCCCGCAGGCCCCATGACCAGCGGCCTGTCCAACAACGAAAAATCCAAGGTGCGTGAACAAGCCGCATTGGGCTTGGTGGGGCGGCCCGAGTTGCTGGAGGCCGAGTCCAAGGCCTACCACGGCGAAGGCACTTGCACTTTTTACGGCACGGCCAACAGCAACCAGATGCTGCTCGAAGCCATGGGCCTGCATGTGCCCGGCACCGCCTTCATCAACCCGGGCGAGGGTGTGCGCCAAGAGCTGACCCGCGAAGCCGCCCGCACCGTGTTGGCGCTGGTCAAAGGCAAACACTTCACGCCCATTGGCCGTTTGGTCGACGAGCGCTGCATCGTCAACGCCATGGTCGCCTTGTTGGCCACAGGCGGCTCCACCAACCACCTGATTCACTGGGTGGCAGTCGCCCGTGCGGCGGGCATCTTGATCGACTGGGACGACTTCTCTGCCTTGTCGGATGTGGTGCCGCTGCTGACCCGCGTGTACCCCAATGGCAGCGCCGATGTGAACCAGTTCCAGGCCGCCGGTGGCCCGGGCTATGTGATCCGCGA
>JAGNVG010000153.1 GCA_017986605.1 Limnohabitans sp. | reverse complement strand
TGCTTGAATTCGACATCGCCGTTTTCGTGCACAGAAACCACTTCGGCTGCACCCAAGTGGATGCCGGCGTTTTCGATGTCGTCACCGTCGCGCACAACGACGGACAGGCGGACGCCGTGTGGGAATGCGATGGATGGTTGGGTTGACGTAGCTTGGCTCATGACGGTTTACTTTCGACGTTTTGGAATGGGCTATTGATATGCGGACATGCAGCCCAAAGCCGCAAACCCTCAAACCGAAGCGGTCACCCAGCCGGTTTGGCATAAAAGCGCTGCAAGCTCACCACGCGTGGCGAGTACTCCTATTTGGAGGATTCGGATGCGTTTGACTTTTATGCTCAATTTTTGTGACTGAAATCACAAAAATTATCAATAAGTTCAGAATTGTTATCGAACAGGGTCCGTCGACATATACCCAATTAGGGAACCTTAGTATATTTTTTTCGTTGAAATTTACTTTTATCAACAAATACAATACGAAAACAATGCAAATGCGATAAATCACAAGTGCATACCGGTGTCGCCTGACAAGACTGTGGAAAAGTGGGGGGGGTAGGTAGCCCGTGAATGGGCTCAAAACTCAGGCCGCAAGGGTGCGGCCGCGCAAGTATCCATAGCGCATGTGCCGTTGATGCAAAGTTGCGCGCACCAATGCAAAAGGCCCCCAACTGTTTCCAATTGGAGGCCTCTGTACCGTCTAATGGTCGGCGTGGCGGGATTCGAACTCGCGACCCCTTGCACCCCATGCAAGTGCGCTACCAGGCTGCGCTACACGCCGACAAGCTTTGAATTATAACCAGATAAATCTGCCTCAAAGGGTCAGCAAGGCACGAATTTCGATCAACTCTTTGTGAAGCGAGGTGCTGTTCGCTCCCGCACCGGCAAATTCAATGTCGGTTGCAGCAAAGGGTTGGAATGACAAGCCATTCAGCTCGCCCACCGCGGATGCCGCGTCGGTCGCGTCACCAGC
Source organism: Limnohabitans sp. (assembly GCA_017986605.1). GTDB lineage: Bacteria > Pseudomonadota > Gammaproteobacteria > Burkholderiales > Burkholderiaceae_C > Limnohabitans_A. The sequence goes on along the minus strand of JAGNVG010000153.1, from coordinate 3,341 downwards.
GTCGGATGCACTGCGCTGGAGTTGCCGGTCCGCTTGCACCAACTCTTGCAGTCTGTTGCGTGCACCACTGATGGTGAAGCCCTGGTCGTAGAGCAAATCACGAATGCGCCGAATCATCAGGACTTCGTGGTGCTGGTAATAACGGCGATTGCCCCGACGCTTGACAGGCCGAAGCTGGGTGAATTCCTGCTCCCAATAGCGCAAAACATGCGGCTTGACACCGCACAATTCGCCCACTTCACCGATGGTGAAATAGCGTTTGGCAGGGATGGAAGGAAGCGGACTGTCCATGAACGACAACAAGTTACGTGGAAAACCTTGTAGCTTACTGCAACTGACCCGCTTAAGTCCAGATGAATGACTTTCATCTAGAAAGATTCCTGCGCCCAACAAAAAAGCACTTGAGATTTCTCTCAAGTGCTTTTTGAACCGGGAATTTTGGTGGGCAGTACAAGTTTCGAACTTGTGACCCCTGCAGTGTGAATGCAGTGCTCTACCCCTGAGCTAACCGCCCTTGCTGCTTTGCAGCGAAGAGCTAAATTATGGCATAAAAATCACGCCTATTGGGCCGGGCTTGCAAAAAATGAAACAGTCGACTGCATCGTCTTGCGATGCCCATCAAGCTGTTTGCTGCATGCGCCAAATGGTTTGACCACCACTGGATTTATCCAGTTGTGCAAGCACTTCATCGTGCGCAGCCAACTCCTGCGCATTGGCAGGTAAAACGGGCAGCACAAAAGTGCTCAAGTCCACTTGAACCACCATTTGCTGCGCTGGATTGGGTGCTGCATCACCGGCATCAATCAGCAAAGCCTCCTGGCCACGCGTCATGTTGATGTACACATCAGCCAGCAACTCCGCATCCAACAAGGCACCGTGCAAGGTACGGCCTGAATTGTCGACCTCCAGACGGTCACAGAGGGCGTCAAGGCTGTTGCGCTTGCCTGGAAACATTTCCTTGGCCATCGCCAAGGTGTCGATGACCCCACTGACATAGGTTTTCAGCGGCTTCTTGCCGACACGTTCCAACTCCTTGTTCAGGAATCCAATATCGAAAGCAGCGTTGTGAATGATCAGTTCCGCGTCGGCGAGGTAGTCGAGAATTTCATCCGACAGCTGAGCAAACTTGGGTTTATCGCGTAAAAACTCATTGCTGATGCCGTGCACCTTGAGCGCGTCTTCGTGGCTGTCGCGCTCGGGGTTGAAGTAGAAATGCAGATTTTTGCCGGTGAGCTTGCGGGCATACAGCTCCACGCAGCCCAGCTCGATGATTCGGTCGCCACCCTCGGCTGAGAGGCCTGTGGTTTCAGTGTCCAGAACGATTTGACGCATGGCTTACCGCTCCCGCTCAGTGCAGTTCTTTGGCGTGGTTGATGGTGTAGCGCGGGATCTCGATCACCAGATCCTGCTTGGCCACAAAAGCCTGGCAGCTCAGGCGCGAATCGGGCTCCAGGCCCCAAGCGCGGTCCAGCAGGTCTTCTTCGGTTTCTTCCATCTCATTGAGGCTTTTGAACCCCTCTCGCACGATGACGTGGCAGGTGGTGCAGGCCGCGCTCATGTCACAGGCATGTTCGATGTTGATTTTGTGGTCAAGCAGTGCTTCGCAGATGCTGGTGCCCGCAGGTGCGGTGATCTCGGCACCTTGCGGGCAGTACTCGGGATGGGGCAGGATTTTGATGACGGGCATGGCGGTATGGTGAGTTACATCGACTGGATATTTTGGCCAGCCAGGGCTTTCTGAATGCTGTGGTTCATGCGCTCAGCCGCAAAGGCTTCGGTGCCTTTGGCCAGCGCTTGGGTGCAGTCTTCCAATGCCTTGGCGTCTTGTTCGGTTTGCACTGCAGTTTGTAATGTCGCCATCAGTGCATCAATGGCGCTGCGTTCTTGCGCTTGCAGCAATTGACCATCGGCTGCCAGGGCACTGCGCGTGGCCAGCAGCATGCGGTCGGCGTCCACACGGGCTTCGACCAAGGCGCGTGCCTTCATGTCAGCTTGCGCGGTGGTGAAGCTTTCTTGCAGCATGGTGGCGATCTGATCGTCGCTCAGGCCATAGGAGGGCTTGACGTCAATGCGCGCCTCGACTCCGCTGATTTGTTCTTTAGCACCCACGCTCAACAAGCCATCGGCGTCCACCGTGAAGGTGACGCGGATGCGGGCCGCGCCTGCGGCCATGGGCGGGATACCGCGCAGTTCAAAGCGGGCCAAGCTGCGGCAGTCTTGCACCAAGTCACGCTCACCCTGCACCACATGCAGCGCCAGCGCAGTTTGGCCATCTTGGTAAGTGGTGAAGTCTTGCGCCATGGCGGTGGGGATGGTCTGGTTGCGCGGGATGATGCGCTCGACCAAACCGCCCATGGTCTCGATGCCCAGTGACAAGGGGATCACATCGAGCAGCAGCAACTCGCCTGCGGCGTTGTTGCCCGCCAGCTGGTTGGCCTGAATGGCCGCACCTAAAGCGACGACTTCGTCGGGGTTGAGGTTGTTGAGCGGGGCCTGGCCAAAAAACTCGGCCACGGCGTGCTGGATTTGCGGCATGCGGGTGGAGCCGCCCACCATGACCACGCCTTGCACGTCATCTTTGGCCAGCTGGGCATCGCGCAGGGCTTTGCGCACGGCGGTGATGCATCGGGCTGTCAGCGCTTGGGTAGCTTGCTCGAAATCTGCGCGGCTAATGGGCGCTGACAAGCTGCCGGTAGACAAATCGGCATTCAAAGTGACTGCATCGGCAGCCGTGAGCGCCTCTTTGGCAGCACGGGCAGCGGCCTTGAGCACGGTTTTGTCTTCGGCCGTGGTGGCCTGCAAGGCGGGTTGGCGCGCCATGGCGGTATCGGCCAGAGCTTGGTCGTAATCGTCGCCACCCAGCGCAGAGTCGCCGCCGGTGGACAGCACTTCGAACACGCCTTGCGTCAGGCGCAAGATGGAGATGTCGAAGGTGCCTCCGCCCAAATCGAACACGGCATAAACGCCTTCGCTGGCGTTGTCCAGGCCGTAAGCAATGGCAGCGGCAGTGGGTTCGTTGATCAGGCGCAGCACATTCAGGCCCGCCAGTTGCGCGGCGTCTTTGGTGGCTTGGCGCTGCGCGTCGTCAAAGTAAGCGGGCACGGTGATGACCGCGCCGTACAAATCGTCGTTGAAAGTGTCTTCGGCGCGGTATCGCAAGGTGGCCAAAATCTCGGCGCTCACCTCAACGGGTGACTTGGGGCCTTGCACCGTTTGGATGCTGAGCATGCCCTGTTCACTGGCAGTGAACTCATACGGCAGCTTGCTGCGGTCGGCGATGTCTTGCAGGCCTCGGCCCATGAAGCGCTTGACCGAAGCGATGGTGTTGACCGGGTCACTGG
>JAGNVG010000054.1:9266-15859 GCA_017986605.1 Limnohabitans sp. | reverse complement strand
ATGCGCTCGGTCGAGCCCATCGAGGTGCCGCCGTATTTGTGAACGATCAAAGCCATGTGTAGTTCTGAAAAGAAGGAGAAAGCAGGCGCTGGTTTCAAGAAAGCAAGTGAAGCCAGCACTGCCCACGTAAAAAGGGATTCGACCCTGGCAAAGCCTGTCAATTGTACCAACCGGACTGACACCTAAATGACCCGACAAACCACCCAGATCCAACCCGCGAACGCGGGTATCCATGGCCGCGAAAGACAAGCCCATTCAAGCCAAGTAAGACAAACAGGCCCCATCCCGCCCCACAAAGCCCTGCCCCACCTTCAGGTGCAGGCGATGACCCCGGGTGGTGCAGGCGGCCACCTGATTGAGCAGTTCTGACAGCTGGGCGGTGCTGGGGATGGTGGCATGGTGTTGCCGCAGCCAGTGGCGCAGCACCAGCGCTTGGCGGGCGCGGCTGAGCGACTGCAAAGCGGCAATTCGCGGCGGCACGCCGATGTGCCGCAGGTCTTGCACTGCCACTTCGTTCAAGACCTCTTGCGCTTGCGCGGCATGGGCAGCGCTGCGGGCAAAGGTCTCGCGAAAAGCGGGCAATGCCTCGGCCAAGGCGGGCAAGACGCGGGCACGGATGCGGTTGCGTGTGAAGTTCTCATCAGCGTTGCTGGGGTCTTCAACCCAGCTTTGGCCTTGGCGTTGCAGCCATTCGCGCAGTGCAGCGCCCGGGACGGACAGCCATGGGCGGTGCCAGTTCAGGCCCTGCCGCTGCCATTGGGCGGGCATGCTGGCCAAACCGGGCAGACCTGCGCCACGCGACAAGGCGATAAGCAAAGTCTCCACTTGGTCATCGGCATGCTGGGCCAGCGCCACGTCACGCACCTCGGGCCATTCGGTGTGCACCGCTTCGGCCAGCGCCTGGTAACGGGCTTTGCGGGCAGCGTCTTCGGGGCTTTGGCCGGGTGCGTGGCCCGCTTGAACGCGCCGCACCGCCAGTGGCACCCCGAGCGCGAGGCACAGCGCACGGCCATACGCTTCAAAATCGTCGGCGGCCGCTTGCAAGCCGTGGTGGATGTGCACTGCCCTCACTTGTCCGGGCCAACGGCGGGCGCAGGCCAACAACAAGGCGGTCGAATCGGCGCCACCGCTGAAGGCCACTGCAAAAGGAAGGCCCGGACTGAAATCAGCCAGGGCCTGTTCAAAGGTTTGCGCCATTTGGGAAGCCTGACGGCTCACCTTCAGGTTTACTTGCCCGCTTTGGTGTCGGTGAAACGGCCGTAGCTGTTCAGGCGCTCATAACGACGCTCCAGCAGCTCTTTGGGCTTGAGGTCAGCCACCTGTCGCCAGGCATCACCCAAGGCGCGCTTGAGGAAAGACACCATTTGCTCGGGGTCGCGGTGGGCGCCGCCCACAGGCTCGTTGACGATCTTGTCCACCAGATTCAAGGCCTTCAAGCGGTGTGCGGTGATGCCCAAGGCATCAGCCGCCACTTCGGCCTTCTCGCTGGTTTTCCACAAAATGGACGCACAACCTTCGGGGCTGATGACCGAATAAACCGAGTACTGGAGCATCAAGACTTGGTCGGCCACCGAAATGGCCAATGCGCCGCCGGAGCCGCCTTCGCCAATGATGGTGGTGATGATCGGCACTTCCAGCTGCGCCATCTCGAAAATGTTGCGGCCAATGGCTTCGGACTGGCCGCGCTCTTCCGCGTCAATACCGGGGTAAGCGCCGGGCGTGTCCACAAAAGTGAACACGGGCAGCTTGAACTTTTCGGCCGTCTTCATGAGGCGCAGCGCTTTGCGGTAGCCCTCGGGCTTGCTCATGCCAAAGTTGCGCAGGGTGCGCTCTTTGGTGTCGCGCCCTTTTTGCTGACCCAGCACCATGCAAGCCTGACCATTGAAACGGGCCAAGCCGCCCACAATGGACAAATCGTCGGCAAAGTGACGGTCTCCGTGCATCTCGACAAAGTCGGTGAAGATGCCGTTGATGTAATCCAGCGTGTAAGGACGCTCAGGGTGGCGCGAAATTTTGGTGACCTGCCACGGGGTCAGGTCGCTGTAAATGTCTTTGGTCAGCTGCTGGCTTTTTTTGCTCAGCTGCTCGATTTCGAGGGTGATGTCCACCGCCGACTCGGTTTGCACATAGCGCAGCTCTTCGATCTTGGCTTCGAGTTCGGCAACGGGTTGCTCAAAGTCGAGAAATGTTTTTTTGGCCAAGTTGGACTCCTCTGTTCAGAACCGGGTGGACGCCTCGTCCAACCCTCAATACGCCACTGGAGCCGGGTCCAGCGAGCGCCAAATATACCAAGTTGCCACGGTCGCATAAGGACTCCAGGCTTGAGCTACCTCGCGCGCGTCACTGCGGCTGACCGGCTCACCCGAAAAATAGTTACGGCTGATGCCATTGATCAGCCCCACATCGTCCAAAGGCAACACATTGGGTCGCATCAGGTGGAAAATCAGGAACATTTCGGCCGTCCAGCGACCAATGCCCCGAATGGCCACCAACTCGTCAATGATGGCCTCGTCATCCATATCTTGCCAGGCCTTGACGTGCACCGTGCCCGAGCTGAAGTGCACAGCCAAGTCGACCAAATATTCGACTTTGCGTGCCGACAAACCCGCCGCCCGCATGTCGTCAACCTTGAGCTTGAGCACAGCACCGGGCGTCAAGCGTTTGGTCAAGACCGAGAAACGGTCCCAAACCGATTGAGCGGCCTTGACCGAAATTTGCTGACCCACGATGGAGCGCGCCAAGGTCACAAAGGCATCGCCTCGGGTTTCCAAAATGGCGTCGCCAAACTGGGGAATGAGTTTTTTCATGACCCGGTCTTTTTTGGCCAGGTGCGCGCAGGCTTCGGCCCAATAAGCGGGCGTGACGGGCGTCACCGCAGGCGTCGCTGCACTCACTGAGCCGACTCCCAAGTGGTGCCAGCGGCAGAATCTTTGAGCACGATGCCTTGCGCCAGCAAATCGTTGCGGATGCGGTCGGCTTCGGCAAAGTTTTTAGCTTTTTTGGCGTCGGCTCGGGCCTGAATCTGCGCCTGTATGGCCGCATCGTCCAAGCCTGCGCCCGCTTGCAGGTACACCGTCGGATCGGTCTGCAACAAGCCCAGCAAGCCCCCCAGGCTTTTGAGCAAGCCAGCGCGTTCGGCCGAACCGCTGCGGTTGACTTCGCTGGCCAACTCAAACAAGACGGCCACCGCTTCCGGCGTGCCGAAGTCTTCGTCCATGGCGGCTTTGAAGCGAGCGGCCAAAGGGTCGGCCCAGTCGATCTTCACGTCGGCGGGCGTCACGGCTTGCAGCGCGGTGTACAGCCGCTTCAATGCGCCTTTGGCATCGTTCAGGTGTACGTCGCTGTAATTGAGCGAGCTGCGGTAGTGGCTGCGCACAATGAAAAAGCGCACCGTCTCGGCGTCAAATTCTTTGAGCACATCGCGGATGGTGAAGAAGTTGCCCAGGCTCTTGGACATCTTCTCGTTGTCCACATTGATGAAGCCGTTGTGCATCCAAAAGCGCGCCAGAGGCTGGCCGTTAGCGCCTTCGCTTTGGGCGATTTCGTTTTCGTGGTGCGGAAACTGAAGATCGGCCCCGCCGCCATGGATGTCAAAAGTCTGCCCCAAAAGCTCGCACGCCATGGCCGAGCACTCGATGTGCCAGCCGGGGCGGCCTGCACCAAATGGGCTGGCCCATTTGACGTCTTCCGGCTCTGTGGACTTGGCGCTCTTCCAGAGCACAAAGTCCAGCGGGTCGTTCTTGTCGGTTTCGACCGCCACGCGCTCGCCGGCATTCAATTCGTCCAGCGACTTGCCAGACAACTTGCCGTAGCCAGCAAACTTGCGTACCGAATAGTTCACGTCGCCGTTGCCAGCGCGGTAGGCTAGGCCTTTTTGCTCCAGCGTGCCAATCATGCTCAGCATCTGAGGCACGTAATCGGTGGCGCGGGGCTCGTGCTGGGGGCGCTCGATGCCCAGGGCGTCGGCGTCTTGGTGCAAGGCGTCAATCATCCGGTCGGTCAGGTTGCGGATGGTTTCGCCGTTTTCCAGGGCACGTTTAATGATCTTGTCGTCGATGTCAGTGACGTTGCGGACATAAGTGACCTGATAGCCGCTCGCCTTGAGCCAGCGCTGCACCACATCAAAAGCGATCATCGAGCGAGCATGCCCCAAGTGGCACAGGTCATAAACCGTCATGCCGCACACATACATGCGCACATGACCCGGCTCGGCAGGCGAAAAGTCGGAAACAGCACGGCTCAGCGTGTTGAAAATGCGCAGACTCATGTCAGATCAAAGAAATTTCGGAAAACAATAAACCAGCAAAGCGATGACCCGCATCGGGTTCTGGGCAGGCAAGAAAAAGACAGAAGTTCAGCTCAATGCAATCGCCATACACGTGGTCAGCGGCTCTCGCAGGCTGCGTTTTGGCCACGGGGCCTCCGCTACAATGACCTTCCAGTATATCCCCGTCAGGGGTCCCGCTCCCAGCTCTGGGCAGCCCAGATTCGATCCTTTTGGCGCGCATGCACTTCATCTTCACATCCATTCTGTCTTGCGTTTTGCTCCTGTTCAGTACAGGCGCACACGCAGACGTTTACAGCGATGTGAATCGACTCATCAACTCCGAACAGTGGGCCAAAGCCTTGCCACTGGCACAGCTGCACCTGAAATCCCAACCCACCGACCCGCAAATGCGTTTGCTGCTCAGCCGTATCCAGGACGGACAGGGTCAGACCGCTGCCGCTATGGAAACTTTGCAGGGCCTGACCCGCTCATTCCCGGAATTGCCCGAGCCGCACAACAACCTGGCCACCTTGTTAGCCCGCCAAAACCGGTACGCCGAAGCACTGGAAGCCCTGCAAGCGGCCGTACGTGCCCGCCCGGATTACGCCACCGCACTGGAAAACCTGGGCGATGTTTACGTTGCATTGGCCATTGAGGCTTACCAAAACGCCAGCCAAGCCAAGCCACCTCAGCCCCGTTTGGCCAACAAGCGTCAGGCTGCCGAGCAGATATTGAAGTCTTCAGCACCCTGAAGGGCGCTGCGATTACTGAAAGAACACCATGAACCGTTTTCGTTTTTTGGCCTTGTCCATCGCCCTGCCCTTGGCCATGGTACTGCCCACCACCAACCAGGCCCAAACTGCCGCCGTGAGCAAAGTGCGCATCAGCACCACCATGGGGGATATCGAAGCCGAGCTGTACGCCGACAAGGCCCCCAAAACTGTGGCCAACTTTTTGCAATATGTGAACGACAAACACTACGACGGCACCATCTTTCACCGCGTGATTGCGGGCTTCATGGTGCAAGGGGGTGGCTATGACGCCCAATACAAAGAGAAGAAAACCCGTGGGCCTGTACAGCACGAAGGCCGCCAATCTCTGGCCGCAGGCCTGAAAAACACCACCGGGACCTTGGCCATGGCCCGCACCAACGACCCGCAATCGGCCACTGCGCAGTTTTTCATCAACGTGGTGGACAACGCTTTTCTCGACCCTACCCCGATCCCCGACGGTGACCCGGTCGCCAAGTTTGAATACCAAGGCCGTGTTTATCCCAACGTACCCCGCAGCCAGCTGGTCAATCACCCTCAGCTTGCTGGTTACACCGTTTTTGGCAAAGTCACGTCCGGCATGGACGTGGTCCAAAAAATCCGCAACACGCCCACAGGCGCAGGCGGCACCTTCCCGACCGATGTTCCACGGACGCCGGTCCTCATTCAATCCATCACTTTGTTGAAATAACACCATGAGCAATCCACAAGTCGAACTGCACATCACCGGCTACGGTGTCATCACCCTCGAACTGGACGCTGAAAAAGCGCCCAAGTCGACCGAGAACTTTCTGGCCTATGTGAACAAGGGCCACTACAACAACACGATTTTTCATCGCGTGATCCCCGGCTTCATGGTCCAAGGCGGTGGCTTTGAGCCCGGCATGAGCCAAAAGCCCACCGATGCCACCATCGAAAACGAAGCCAACAACGGCCTGAAAAACGACGAGTACACCGTGGCCATGGCCCGCACCTCGGCACCCCACTCGGCCACAGCGCAGTTCTTCATCAACGTCGCCAAAAACGACTTCCTGAACCACACTGCGCCCTCCATGCAAGGCTGGGGCTATGCCGTGTTCGGCAAAGTGGTCAAAGGCACCGAAGTGGTCGACCAGATCAAGGGCGTGAAAACCGGCAACCGCGGCGGCCACGGTGATGTGCCCAAAGAGGACGTCGTGATCGAAAAAGCCGTCGCCATCTGAGTGTGACCTGCCATGTCTGACCCGCGCACCACCCGGCCGAGCATCGGCTTGTTGACTGCGCCTGCGGCATGGCTCACCGTGGACCTGATCTCGGACCTGCACCTGCAGGCCTCCGAGACCGCCACTTTTGAAGCCTGGCGTGACTACATGGCCAGCACTCCCGCCGATGCGGTGCTGATTTTGGGTGACTTGTTTGAAGTTTGGGTCGGCGACGATGCTGCAGCCCAAGACCCCTTTTTGCAAAGTTGCGCCGAGGTTCTGCGCCAAACCGCGCAACGTGCCCATGTGGCCTTCATGCCCGGCAACCGCGATTTTTTAGTCGGCCCGGATTACTTGGGCGGCTGTGGCGTGGCC
>JAGNVG010000054.1:0-9166 GCA_017986605.1 Limnohabitans sp. | reverse complement strand
GGTGTGGGCACTTCGGCGGCCATTTCAAGGCGCAACAAAGCGGTAGCAGCCGGGGTTTTGACCTCAGCGCTGACGGCTTGCGCCCAAGCTTGACGCGTGGCCGCGTTGATGGTTCGGCCCAACTCTTGTGCGCTGGGCAGTGCATCGGCTTGGCGCTCTTGCCAGGCACTCATCAAACGGGTCAGTGTTTCGCCATGCGCTTGCGCTGCCAGTTTGCGCAGCGACATTTCGGCACGCTCCATGGCTTCGCGTTGCGCACGGAAAGCGGCATCACCCAAGCGCGGCCCCCGGTCCTCACGGAAATCACGGCCTTCGCCACGACCACCACGGTCACCAAAACGGTCCCCGCCGCGCTCGCCTGGGCGACCTGCCCCACGGTCTGCGCCAGGACGTGCACCCCGGTCGCCCGGGCGGCCATCGCGGCGAACATCGCGGCCATCACGGCCTGTTGTGGCTTCGGTTTTCTTTTGACCCGGACGGTCATCGCCGCGCACCGCCACCACAGGCTTGGCCGGTTTGGGTGGGGCCACGGGGACTGCAGGGGCTTCGGCCGGGGCTGCATCGACATGGTCGGCGCTTGCTTCAGCGGCATCGACTGGCGCATCAGCTTCATCCGTCTGGGCCACGGGGGCAGCTGGTTCGGCAGGCGCTTCGGAGCTTGCAGCCACTGCAGAGGTGGCCTCTGACATTGGTGTGGGTGCCGCTTGTGCAGCCTGCGCCTCTTGGGCTTGGCCACGCAAAGCGGCATCCAATGCCGCCATCGCAGCTCGAATCTTGCTGGCATCGCCCGCGGCGTTGGCTTCGTCCAAGGCTTTCGACGCATCAATCACAGCGCGGTCGCGGGCAGTCAGCGGGGCCGCCGAGGCATGACGCTCAGTGCCTTTGCGCTGGAACGCTTCATCCAAGGGTGCGCGGAACACTTCCCACAGTTTTTGTTCTGTTTTACGGTCCAGCGGCACAGCTTGGGCTTCGACTTGCCAGCGTTGTTGCAAGGCTTTGACCGCGTCCACGCGCAAAGCGGGTGCGGCACCCAATTCTCGGGCTTCATTGATCAGGGCCTGACGGCGCTCGATGCTGGCTTTTTGGGCTGCCTCTAGGCGAGCGGCTGCGGCTTTGAGGACCGCTTTCCACTGCGACTGCATTTCTCCAAAGGCTTTTTCACTCAGGTGACCGGCATTGCGCCAACGGTCAGCAAATTGATGCAAGGCACGCAGTTGGGCACGCCAGTCATCGCTCTCGGCGTTGGCCAACGTCCAAGCTTTGACTTCTTCGAGCAAAGTCAAGCGCTGCGCGCGGTGCTCTGCCGAGTCTTTTTTCATTTGCTCGAGCCAGACCAAAACCGCTTTGTAGGCTTCATTGCAAGCGGCATCAAAGCGCTTCCACAAGGTGTGATTGGGCAAGCCACCTTGGTCAATTTGCTTCCAGCTTTCGCGCAATTGGCGCAGCTTGTCTTGCATCTTTCGGCCCCCCACGGTAGGGGCTTTTTCGGCGTCGAGCAAGGCTTCGGCTTGGTTCACCAGGTCTTGACGAACCTGATCGGCCAGCCAGCGTTGCCACCCTTCAGCATCGCCTGCGGCGACGAGCGCTTTGTGCACGCGCTCGTCAAGGCTGGTTTCGAGATTTTTGCCGTGGGCCTTGAGCACGGTGCGCAGGGCAACCGCCGCATCGGCCGGCACGGGAGGTTCGGTGATTTGCTTTTCAAGCGCTTCGAGCACTTCGGTCACCGCCTTGCTGGCCTGCTCGCGCAGCGCCTGGCGCTGAGCTGCATCCAATTTGGGTTTGGCGGGTTTGACTTCTTTGGCGACCTCTGTGGCCCCTGCTGCAGCCAGAGCGCTTGGCACTTCTGTCAGCACTTCGCCACGCAAACGGCGAATTTCATCAGCCCAAACCGGCACCGATGGCAAGGCTGCCGTCGCATCACTCTGGGCTGCCAGTGCCAACATCAATGCAGCAGAAAAACCATCCCAGACCGCCTGCAATTGATTCAGTGCGGCGTCCAGCTGACTCGGAAACTTCATGTCCACACTCGGCCACACGGCGTTGGTGGTCAATTGCTGCGCTTGAGACTGCCACTGGGACACATCCGTTTGCAGGCCTGCGAGCGCAGCTTGCGCTTCGGCGATGGGTTTGGTGGACAACACTTCAATGCGCTGCGCCAGCAACACGGCAGCTTCACGCTGCACCATCACCTGGTGCTGCAAATCTTCGACACCCTTGACCACTTCGGTCAGGCGGAGTTTCAAACTGGCCAAGGGCTCGCGCGACAGCGGCGCACCGGCCTTGGCCGCATCTCGTTGCCAAGCCATGGCGTCGGCAATGTTCAAACGTGGGGCCTGCAACATTTGCTCGGCTTTTTGGGCCCAGTCGCTGGCCATGGCTTCTTGATCGTGCACGCGTTTGAGCTCGTCCAGCTTTTCCTTCAATTGCTTGGCCGCGCCTTTGTCTCGTGACGACATCTCACGATACACCTCACCCAGGACGTCGGCAGCAGGCTCGGACGAGAGCCATTCACGCAAACGGGCACTGCGCTCACCCGAAGTGACGGCTTGGAAAGCCCCTCCGGTCAACTGGTCAAGAGCGGCGAGGTCAAAAGGCTTGGAAGATGAAGTCACGGTAAAAACTTTAAAACACAGGTCACGCCAAATACGGCGTCGGTATCGGTGCCGGGCATCCTTTCAACTAGTCTCAAGGGCGGCGGACGACAAGCTGCTATTTTCGCCGGGATTTGCTCAGCGCCCGCGCACCCGAATGAATACGGGCTAATCTCTTGTGATTTCAGTGACAACACACGGCTCTATATTTCTTTTTTATCTAATTTAAATTTTTAATAGCCTTGACGAGATATTTAATATTTCTAAAATTCGTTCACATCCCAACCTAGGGATAACCCGATACCGCTGCCGACCCCGGCTAAATCTGCGACCGCTCTTGACGGTTTTGCAGAATGCGTCCCCCCCACCCACAAGCGTCCGAGTGATGTTCATCACTTGCGCTTGGCATGAGAGGAAATGCGATGACAGCGTCATTGAACATGTCCCGGCTGGCCATGAGTCTTCAGACTTGCGCCGCAGACATTCGTGAAGGTTTTGTAGAAATCACCCGCCACAGTCTGGCCTTGATCGGCTTGGTGCTTGTGATCATGGCCTTGACCTTTGTGTCCCGGCCTGACTTGCAGGCTTCTGCCAGCGGGGCCTTGCTCAGTTGGCTGGAAAACCGGCAAGCCGACACCATGGTCCCAGCCACCGCCGGAGATGCGGCGAGCCGATCGACAGCCAAGAGCATCCAGGATTTGACGCAAGACCAGTTGGCCGTGACACATTGGCTAAGTCGAAAATACCGCGTTTCTCTTGAACCAATGGGGGCCATGGTGTCGGAAGCTTGGGCCATTGGCGAACGCAGCCAGCTTGCGCCCAGTCTGATCCTGGCGATCATGGCCATTGAATCCCGATTCAACCCCTACGCCTCGGGTAGCCAAGGCGCCGTAGGTCTGATGCAGATTGAACAGGATGCTCACTCGCAAGCCCTGAATCATTTTGGCGGACGCTTGTCGGCCTTTGACCCTCTGACCAATTTGCGCGTCGGTGTGCGGCATTTGCAAGCCTTGATCCAGCAAAGCAGCACACTTGAACAAGCGATATCACTTTACGGTGCATCTTCTGGTCGGGCGATGGAGCGTCAATATGTCGAGCGGGTATTGACTGAACAAAAACTGCTTGAAAGCATCACCGACAAGCCAAAAACTGCAGCCATCACATCAAAGGCCAACCCAGCACAACTTTGAGCGCCAAAGAGCTCAAGGCCTGTCTGGCTCGGATACACTAAGAAGGTGCGCGACTGGCGATAGGAGACCCGACTTTTGAGGAAGACGGGACCACTCTGACGTGGAGCGTGGTGACCCTGAGTCACCCCAGAACCACTGGGAAGCGCGCAACCCGGAACAGGCTCTCATAGCACGGACCAGGGTTTTTCAGCCGTTCGCCTGGGCAGCCCTTGTCAACAACACCCCTGTTTGAGCCAAGGTTCCATCTCTTTTGAAGGACTGCCATGTACGACCGCAACATTCTGATTGAACAAGCCGACCCCGAAATTTTTGCCGCCATCCAGGCCGAAAACGCGCGTCAGGAACACCATATCGAGCTGATCGCCAGCGAAAACTACGCCTCGCCCGCCGTCATGGCCGCGCAAGGCTCTCAGCTCACCAACAAATACGCCGAAGGATACCCCGGCAAGCGCTACTACGGCGGTTGCGAGTTTGTCGACGTGGCTGAGCAACTGGCCATCGACCGCATCAAGCAGATCTTTGGTGCCGACTGCGCCAACGTGCAGCCGCATTGCGGCGCATCGGCCAACGAAGCCGTCTTCTTGGCTTTCCTCAAGCCCGGCGACACCATCATGGGCATGAGCCTGGCCGAAGGCGGTCACCTGACGCACGGCATGCCACTGAACATGTCCGGCAAGTGGTTCAACGTCGTGTCCTACGGCCTCGACAAGAATGAAGCCATCGACTACGACGCGATGGAAGCCAAGGCCCGCGAACACAAGCCCAAGCTGATCGTCGCTGGCGCTTCGGCCTACTCGCTGCACATCGACTGGGCGCGCTTTGCCAAAGTCGCCAAAGAAGTCGGCGCGATCTTCATGGTCGACATGGCCCACTATGCCGGTCTGGTGGCCGCAGGCGTGTACCCCAACCCCGTACCCCACGCGGACGTGGTGACCTCAACCACCCACAAGAGCCTGCGCGGCCCGCGCGGCGGCATCATCTTGATGAAGGCCGAGCACGAGAAAGCCATCAACAGCGCCATTTTCCCCGGCCTGCAAGGCGGCCCGCTGATGCACGTGATCGCGGCCAAGGCCGTGGCCTTCAAAGAAGCGCTGGCGCCTGAGTTCAAGGCCTACCAAGCTCAGGTGATCAAGAACGCCCAGATTGTGGCTGAGACCCTGACCCAGCGCGGCCTGCGCATTGTCAGCGGCGGCACCCAAAGCCACGTCATGCTCGTAGACTTGCGTGCCAAAGGCATCACCGGCAAGGAAGCCGAAGCCGCATTGGGCGAAGCCCACATGACGATCAACAAGAACGCGATTCCGAACGACCCTGAAAAGCCGTTCGTGACCAGCGGCGTGCGCATCGGCACCCCCGCCATGACCACCCGTGGTTTCAAGGACGAGGAAGCCCGCATCACCGCCAACCTGATCGCAGACGTGTTGGACAACCCGAAGGACGAAGCCAACATCGCCGCCGTGCGCGCCAAGGTCAACGCCCTGACTGCACGCTTTCCGGTCTACAAGTAAGGACTGAGCGATGAAATGCCCGTTTTGCGGTCACCTCGAAACCCAAGTGGTGGAGACTCGGCTGGCCGAAGACGGGGATTTCATCCGTCGTCGTCGTCAATGTGGGGCCTGTGAAAAACGCTTCACCACGTACGAAAAGCCGGAAGTCAACTTTCCGGCCATCGTCAAAAAAGACGGCCGCCGCATCGAATACCAGCGAGACAAACTGCGCGCCAGCCTGAACCTGGCCCTGCGCAAGCGCCCTGTGAGCACCGAGCAGGTCGACAGTGCCATCGAGCGCATTGAAGAAAAATTGTTGGCCTTGCCCAGCCGTGAGGTGGCGTCTCACCGCATTGGCGAGCTGGTCATGCGCGAGCTGAAAAAGCTCGACAAAGTGGCCTATGTGCGCTTTGCCAGTGTGTACCGCAATTTTGAAGACATCGACGAATTCAAAATGCTGGTGGACGAAGTCCGCAACTGATCATTTCCCTACATCACCCCGTCAGCAATCGCTGTGGATGGGCAACACGGCCGCCTCAAGCCGAGGCTTGCCCACCGCATTGATCACCACGCGCCATATGCCTGATTGGCCAGGCCTGCACAGAGTCAGCGTCCCCGCCTGAAAAGCCCCCGTGGTGGTTTGGCTTCGCCCTTCCACACCAAAAGACACATATCGGTTCACGGTGGCGTTGCCCTCCAGCTTCAAAAATGCGGGCACCCCCTCCTGCAGTTGCAAGACCACCTCTTGCGGATCGCGCACAGCGTTGTCATTGGCATCCACAAAAACGACCCACCCTTGCCCCCAGCTGCCTTCTGAGGCACACCGATCAGGGGCCTCACGCACACACAGCGTCACGCGTTGCTGTCGGCGCAAAGCTTCTGAGCGGGCCAACATGAGGCTCCCGAGCAAGCGTTCGCCCTGACTTTGCATTTGGTGCTTTTGGCGCAACTCGCCCACACTGGGCGCGGCCAAAGCCATGAGGATGCCCAGCAGAGCCAGCACCACCAGCACCTCCAACAAAGTCAAGCCATTGAAACCCGTACGGCGAAGGCTGGGCATGCCCTGTTCTCCATATGAACGCCGACGAACTCGGCAGCAAACTTCTAGCTCGGCAACATCCTGCGCTTTGTGCAGTCTGTACAAGTCATTATTAAGTATTCACAATGAAATGTCTCATCATCAGCACGGGAGCTGAGCATGTGCATCGAAACGCGTAGACCATCAGCGTTTGTTCGTGACCTCGCGAGCGGCTGGACTTTGAGCGAATTGCTGATCAGCTTGGCTCTGATGGCCGTGTTGACTGCGGTGGCCTTGCCCACTTACACCGCCCAACAGCGCCAGTCACGGCGCTCCGATGCCCAGACAGCTCTGCTGCAGGCGCAACTGGACCAAGCTCGATGGCGTGGCACCCATGACCGTCATGCCCCAGACTTGGCCAGTTTGGGCTGGACCTCCGAGCGCTCGCCATCAGGACATTACCTCATCACAATCGAAGAAGCCTCAGCCGAGGGCTACACCTTGACGGCCACCCCTATCGGAGTGCAAGCCGGAGATACCGTATGCCATCCGATGCGCTTGCAAGTCCTGGGCGCAGGCAGTGTCGTACTCAGCAGCGGCGCTGATTTGAGTGCCGACGCCAACCGTTGCTGGCGACAGTGAGCCGAGCATGAGCAGCCATCGTCTGCGCCACCCGGCGCAACACCCACAAAGCGGGGAAACATTGGTCGGACTGATGGTGGGCATGGGCATCGGTTTGGTGGTGTTGGCTGCCGGCAGTCACATGCTGACCCAGCACCTGAGAGCGCACCGCTGGGCCTTGCAAGACAGCCATGTGCACCACGACCTGCGCTCAGCTTTGGACATCGTGGCGCGTGAACTGCGCCAAGCCCAGTCTGTGGGGCAAGCATGGCATCGGCGGACGCCCACGCCATGCCAGGATGCGTTTTGCGGTGATGCCCAAGATCTCAAAGTTCAAAGAGACCGTATCGACTTCAGCCGTGATCGCAACCAAAACGGCCAACTGGACAACAACGAGTGCGCGGGTTTTCGCTTGAAAGACAGCAAACTGCAACTGCGCACCGCCTGCAGCCCCGAGGTGTGGACCGATCTGACCGACTCAGGGAGTCTGAAAATGCTGGACTTGCAATGGCAAGTGCAATGCGAACGACGAGGACCTTGGGTGGCTCGCTCGGTCACGGTGCAATCGAGTGCGCAATGGCCGCAAGATGCCACACGCCATCTGACCCTGTCGCAGACCTTCTTCCTGCGCAACGATGTGCCTGCCATGCCATGGCCCGCTGTTTGTGGAGGCAGCCCATGAATCGCCCTGTTTTTGAGCACCAACCCAAAACCCAAGCCCAAAAGGGCGCCATCACATTGCTGGTCAGCATCACGCTGGTCATGCTGGCCAGTTTGGCGAGTTTGTACAGCGCTCGCAGTGTTTGGGTCGATCGATTGGCCAGCAACAACCAAAGCAGTGCCACACAGTCTCGCCTGGCTGCAGAAGCTGCGCTGGCATGGGGACGAGCCGAATTGGCCAAGACACACACCCGCAGTCCTTTGTCAGAAACCCCTTTTTGGCAAACCGCCACCACTGCACCCTGTCCAGCCGGATACCCTGGACCGCGCTGGCAGTGCAGCCCCATGTCGCCACCCGCTCATCCGGGCATGGACACGGCTTCCCTTCATGTTCTGGCCGTGCGTGACCTCCTGGCCTCGCCTCATGTGACCGAATTACATGCTTCGGCCAACATCAGCGGCCAACAAACCCAGGCACAAGTCAAAGGCAGCGTCTTTCTTCCTACTGTGGCGCCCGCACCCACCGGGGCCAGCACAGCCGCTTTGGTGGTCAATGGCTGCGTATCCCCCGCAGCAGGTGCTGCGGTCACGGTCTGCCCCCTGAGCCAAAAGGGCGCCGCTTGCAGTGGCACGCCTGCGGGAGATGCCGTGCACAGCCTCTGGTTGGCTGACAAAAACGGCAACGGTGTGATTTCTGCAGCCGAGCGGCTGAATTGCCTGGCTTTTTCGCCAGGACAGTTGCCCGGTGGTGGCAACTTGACCGGGCCAACCAACGCTTGGCCTCGCACCCCGTGTGCTGCCAGCGCCTGGAAAAATGTGTTGGGCGAGATCGCACCCGAACAGCTCAAAGCTTGGTCAGATGCCCAAGAGCGCAATGGCCTGCATGCGCAGAGTCAGCCACCCCGGACCATCTACTGGGTCGATAGTCCGGCCACTTGGACCCAAAACCTGGGTCAACCTGATGCGCCTGTGTTGCTGGTGTTTTCGGCCACCGCATGCGGCCTGCGCTGTCCGAGCATCGCCAGTGGGGTCCGCATACAAGGCACGGTGGTGCTGCAAACGCAGTGTCAAGATGAGAAAGCAAGGGCTTGGCGAGCGGGCACCATCGAGGGCCAGTTGGTGGTCGAATCCGGTTTGCCCGACTTGCAAAGCGGCAGCCACATTCAGGCGCGCACTTATCTGCCCCCGGCTTACCAGTTGGCTTGGCCTGCAGGCATCGATGCCACGCAAGTCCAGCGGGTGGCCGGCAGCTGGCGGGAGGGTGTGCGGTGAAACAGCGCCCACGCCCCGTACCGCCCGAGCACCGAAGCCCCTCTTTCGCGTCCCTGCCAGCACGTCACCGCGCCCGCGGCATGGCCTTGGTGGAGGCCTTGGTAGCCTCGGCCGTGCTCGGTATTGGCTTGGCAGGGGCCACCCGCCTGACTTGGCACGCGCTGCAAACAGCCACTGACACTCGGCAACACACTGTCGCCCAAGCCCTGGGGGTCAATGCGATGGAATGCCTCCAATCCGGTCTGTCCCCCTGCGAGATGACCCAAGAGGTGACGGTTCAAGGCACCCGCTACTCCCTGCAAAGTCAAGTGCGCCAACGCGCCGATT
>JAGNVG010000152.1 GCA_017986605.1 Limnohabitans sp. | reverse complement strand
AAACCAAATGGGACCTGCCCGCCGCTTACCCAGCCACCAACTTCCACTCGGTCAACATGACCCAGTTTGCGGCCGATGTGGACAAAGCCACGGCGGGCAAACTCAAAATCACGGTGCACGCCAACGCGTCGTTGTTCAAAGCCCCCGAAATCAAGCGTGCCGTGCAAGGCGGTCAAGCCCAGTTGGGCGAGATTTTGCTGGTCAACTTCCAAAACGAATGGCAGCCCTTTGGTGCAGATGGACTGCCCTTTCTGGCCGACAGCTACGACGAGTCCATGAAGCTCTACAAAGCGCAAAAGCCGTTGCTGGAAAAAAAGCTGGCTGAGCAAGGCATGATGCTCTTGTACTCGGTGGCTTGGCCTCCACAGGGCATTTACAGCAAGAAACCGATCAACAGCGCCGCCGACCTCAAAGGCATCAAGTGGCGTGCTTACAGCCCCACCACCGCCAAGATCGCTGAACTGGTCGGCGCACAGCCTGTGACCGTGCAAGCGGCCGAGTTCTCGCAGGCCTTGGCCACGGGCGTGGTCGAATCCACCATGACCTCGGGCGCCACAGGCGTGGACAGCAAGCTGTACGAGCACCTCAAGTATTACTACGACGTACAGGCTTGGTTGCCCAAAAACGCTGTGATCGCCAACAAGAAAGCCTTTGACGCGCTGGACAAGCCCACACAGGACGCTTTGCTCAAAGCCGCTGCCGAAGCCGAAACCCGGGGCTGGGCTGAGTCGCGCAAAGTCAACGCCACCACCATGGAAACGCTCAAGGCCAACGGCATGACCATTGCCGCGCCTTCTGCCCAACTCAAAGCCGACATGAAAAAAGTGGGCGACACCATCATGAAGGAATGGTTGGAAAAGTCCGGGGCTGAAGGCAAAGCCATTGTCGACGCCTTCAAGCGTTGAGCCGATGCGCCGACTGCTGAATGCCATTTATGCCAGCACCGCCGCCTTGGCGGCGCTGTGCATGTGCGGCCTGCTCTTCATGGTGCTGCTGTCGGTGCTGAGCCGACAGTTCCACTTCCACGTGCCCGGCACCGATGCCTACGCCGGTTACCTCATGGCTGGGGCGGGCTTTTTGGCGCTGGCCCACACCCTGAAGCAGGGTGAACACATCCGCGTCACTTTGGTGTTGAACTTTTTCAAGGGTACAGCCCGGCGTGGGTTGGAAGTCTTCAGCCTCTCGCTGGCCAGCCTGCTGGCTTGTTTGTTCGCCTTCTACAGCTGCCGCCTGGTGTGGCAATCCATCGAGTTTCATGACATCTCGACCGGCAATGACGCCACCCCGTTGTGGATACCGCAACTGGCCATGGCGCTGGGCACGGTGATTTTTGCGCTGGCCTTTGTGGATGAACTGGTGCTGGAAATCCGGGGCCAACGCGCCGCCCCCGAAAGCGGCGAAATGCTGCGCAACGAGTGATGGCCCATGAATGACTTGATGATCACAGGGCTGTTGGTCCTGACCTTGTTTCTGATTTTGGGCAGTGGTGTTTGGATTGGCCTCACGCTCTCGGGTGTGGCCTGGATCGGCATGCAAATGTTTTCCGCCAGACCCGCTGGGGACGCTATGGCGGTGACCATCTGGGGCTCGGCCTCAAGCTGGACCCTCACCGCCCTGCCCCTGTTCATCTGGATGGGCGAAATTCTGTTTCGCACCCGGCTGAGCCAAGACATGTTCAAGGGCCTGGCCCCTTGGATGCAGGCCCTGCCCGGGCGCTTGCTGCACACCAATGTGGTGGGCTGCGCGATCTTTGCGGCGGTGTCGGGCTCGAGCGCGGCCACTTGCGCCACGATCGGCAAGATGACCCTACCCGAGCTGCAAAAACGCGGCTACCCCGAAGACATGGTCATTGGCACCCTGTCCGGCTCTGGCACCTTGGGTCTGTTGATTCCGCCGTCCATCATCATGATCGTGTACGGCGTGGCGGCCGATGTGTCGATTGCCCAACTCTTCATCGCTGGGGTCTTGCCCGGCATCTTGCTGGCCGGGCTGTTTTCGGGCTACATCATTTATTGGTCACTGCGCCACCCGGACCAGATCCCACCGCGTGACGCCCCCATGAGCTTCATGCAAAAGCTCGAAGCCTCCAGCAGCCTGATCCCAGTGGTCTTGCTGATTGCGGCGGTGCTGGGCTCCATTTACACCGGCTTTGCCACCGCCACCGAAGCCGCGGCTGTGGGCGTGGTGGGCGCGTTGGTGCTGTCTACACTGCAGGGCTCCATGAGCTGGGCCGTGTTCAAAGACGCCTTGATGGGGGCCACGCGCCTGTACTGCATGATCGCGCTGATTTTGGCGGGGGCTGCGTTTTTGACCTTGTCCATGGGCTACATCGGTTTGCCGCGCCACCTGGCCGAATGGATCGGTGGCCTGGGCCTCAGCCCCTTTGCGCTCATCATGGCCTTGATGGTGTTCTTCATCATCTTGGGCTGCTTTTTGGACGGCATCTCCATGGTGGTGCTGACCATGGGCGTGCTCATGCCCACCGTGCAAAAAGCAGGCATCGACCCGATCTGGTTTGGCATCTTCGTCGTGTTTGTGGTCGAGATGGCGCAGATCACGCCGCCCGTGGGCTTCAACCTGTTTGTGTTGCAGGGCATGACGGGCAAGCAACTGCCCTACATCGCCCGCGTGTCCATGCCGATGTTCTTCTTGATGGTGGGTGCGGTGATGCTGATTTACTTTGTGCCCGGCATCGTGACTTGGCTGCCAACGCAGATGAAACTCTGATCTCGCTGCCCTTTCATCCTCTATGATTCAACCCGTCCCCAAAGGACGGGTTGTTCATTTGGGCAGTAAGGATTGTTTGTGTTTAAAAATGTGATGGTTTACCGCATCGGCGAGGGCTTTGCCCCTTCATTGGCCGATGTGCAGGCGGCGCTGGAGCCGGTGCAGTTTGTGGAGTGTGGCGCCAGCCAAGAAAAGTCGATTGGCTGGGTCCCTCCACGGGGCGAGGCGCATGGCCCATTGGTCGAATCGGTCGGCGGGCAGTGGATCTTGAAACTCATGATCGAGTCCAAGGCCGTTCCCGGCAACGTGGTGCGCCGCAAAGTCGACGAACGCATCGCCGAAATCGAAGCGGCCACCGGCCGCAAACCTGGCAAAAAAGAAAAGCGCGACCTGATGGACGACGTGCTGCTGTCGCTGCTGCCACAGGCTTTTGCCCGCCAGTCCACCGTACTGGTGTGGATGGACCTGGAAAACCGCCGCTTGGTTCTGAACGCAGGCAGCCAAGGCAAGGCCGACGAAGTGATGTCGGCATTGATGAACGTGATGGGCGGCCTGTCGGTCTCACTGATCCAGACCGTGACCTCGCCGCAGGCCGCCATGACGCAGTGGCTGCTGGCCCCCACGCCCGACGAGTGGCCGTCAGATTTGACCGTGGAGCGCGAAACCGTGCTCAAGTCCACCGGCGAAGACGCGGCCAGCGTGCGCTTTACCCGCCACCATCTGGCCAACGACGACGTGCGCAAACACGTCATGGAAGGCAAGCTGCCCACGCAACTGGCGCTGAGCTGGGATGGCCGCGTGGCCTTTGTGCTGACCGAGACCCTGCAACTGAAAAAAGTGCAGTACCTCGACGGTGTCATGGACGAATCGGGCACAGACAAAAACGAAGACCGTTTTGACGCCGATGTGGCCTTGTCCACCGGCTTGCTGGGGCCGTTGATCGACAGCCTGATCGAAGCCCTGGGTGGCGAGATGGAACTGGGTGCCGCTGCGGCCGACCAAGCCATTCCCAACCCCACGCGCACCGTGATCAATTCAACGGTCGCCACGGGCGTGTCGACAGGCGACGACGAAGACCCGCCGTTTTAAAACACACCAACCCGCCGCATAAAGGACCCGCCCCATGCTCACGGTGATCGCGATCTGTCTCGGTGCTTGCGTGGGGGCACTCTCGCGTTGGCAGTTGGGTTTGTGGCTCAACCCTGCCAGCGCCAGTGTCGGCATGCTGCCATTGGGCACGCTGGCGGCCAACCTGATCGGCGGCTACTTGGTGGGTGTGTGCGTGGGGGTGTTCCAGCAACTGCCGGAGTTGGACCCGGTTTGGCGACTGGCACTGGTCACAGGTTTTTTAGGCGCCCTGACCACCTTCTCCAGCTTCTCGGCCGAGGTGGTGGCCATGCTGCAACAAGGCCGCTTTGCGCTGGCGGCAGGTACGGCCAGCTTGCACTTGTTTGGCTCCCTGGCCCTCACGGTGCTGGGGCTCAAAACTGTGGGTCTAATCTGGGGGCGGTAATCGAGCGAGTGGCGCGCTAGCAGCGGAAGCCGTCAGAGGCATGCAAGCCGAACTGCCCCTCTCGGCAACAAAGTGTCATTCATACGGGCACACCCACAAATATCTTTATCAGCCCAAGATGAAGGCTATGGCGTTTCACCCAAATC
>JAGNVG010000053.1:4815-16108 GCA_017986605.1 Limnohabitans sp. | reverse complement strand
AACTGACTTTGTGGACCAACGACCTCCTGCATGCAGCACGCCGCATCTACCAAACCACCGGTTTTGTGTTGGTGTCTGAAGAAAAGCACCATTCGTTTGGACACGATCTGGTGGGGCAGTATTGGGCGCTGGACCTGAACCCTTAACGACTGGAGACTTCGATGACATTCCCTTCACTTTGCCATGGCCGGGCCTACTTGGCTGCTTTGACGGCCTTCGTGCTCATGGGCGCTGCACAAGCCCAGACCGCTGCGCCTTATCCTTCGCAGCCTATCAAAATCATCGTGCCCTTCACGCCCGGCACGGGCATGGACACGATTGCCCGTGCCGTGGCGCCGCGCCTGAGTGAGCGTCTGGGCCAACCGGTGGTGGTGCAAAACCAAGCGGGTGCCAGTGGCAACATTGGCTCGGATGCGGTGGCCAAGTCAGCCCCCGATGGCCACACCTTGTTGATCACGGCCAACACCATGCTGATGGCCACACAAATGAGCGCCAAGAGCAGCTACAACCCGGTCACCGACTTTGCGCCCATTGGCATGACGGCCTACGGCACCTTGATGCTGGTGGCCCATCCCAAAACCGGTGTGAAGTCCGCCAGTGACTTGGTGCGCATGGCCAAGGCCCAGCCGGGTCGTTTGAATTTTGGTTCGCCCGGTGTGGGCACCCCCCATCACATGGCCATGGAGTTGTTCAAACTCGAGACCGATACCTTCATGCTGCATGTACCTTATCGAGGCACGGCGGGTTACACACAAGATTTGTTGGCGGGTGAAGTTCAGGCTGGATTTTTGCCAGTGCATGTGGCCGCCGTGTTTGTCAAAAGCGGTCGCTTGGTGGCGCTGGCGGTGGGCAGCCAAAAACGTCACCCTGTGGCAGCCGACGTACCGACCTTTGCCGAAGTCGGCATCCAGCGCATTGACGTGGACCTTTGGTACGCGTTTTATGCGCCGAGCAAAACACCTGCTGCGGTGGTGACCCGCTTGAACAACGAAATTTCGGCCATCATCCGCCAAAACGATGTCAAGGAACTGCTGGCCCGAGCGGGTATGGATGCCAGCACCTCCACCCCGGCCGAGTTGGGCGCCTTGGTGGCCAAAGACTACCCGCGCTGGGGCCATGTGATTCGTTCCAAACAAATTTCAGCCGATTGAAGGGCTTGGATTCAAGGGTGCATATGACACAAAGAACAGCAGACATCGCCATCGTGGGCGGGGGTATTGGTGGTTTGGCTTTGGCGCTGCATTTGCACCACCGCGGTGTGGTTTGCGATGTGTTTGAAGCGGTGCCCCAAGTCAACGAAATCGGTGTGGGTATCACCGTGTTGCCGCATGCCATGCGCGAATTGGCCGCTTTGGGTTTGGCTGAATCGGTGGAAGCCGCAGGCATTGAAAACTACGAAAGCGTGTTCTACAACCGCTATGGCCAGTTCATTTACAGCGAACTGCGAGGTCGTCATGCCGGCTATGTGCTGCCCGAGGTGGGCATTCACCGGGGCAAGCTGCACAAGATTTTGTGGGATGCGGCGGTGCAACGCTTGGGTTCTGAGCGGGTGCACACGGGGCACCGTTTTGCCAGCCTGCATCAGGACGAAACGGGTGTGACGCTTTTGTTCACCGATGCGCAGGGTCAATCCTTGCCAGCGGTGCGCAGTGGCGTGGTGGTGGCTGCAGATGGCGTCAACTCGGCGGTGCGCCGGGTGTTTTACCCGAATGAGAAAGTGGCATTCAATGGCATTAACACCTGGCGCGGCGTCACGCGGCACAAGCCGATCCTGACGGGCAAAAGCTATATGCGGGTGGGCTCGATCGATACCGGCAAGATGGTGATTTACCCGATTGCCGACAACATCGACGGGCAAGGCACCCAGCTGATCAACTGGGTGGCCGAGATTGGCTTGCAAAACGAAAGCCCCAATGACTGGAACCGCCAGGGTCGACTCGAAGATGTCTTGCCCTTGTTCAAGGACTGGACGTTTGATTGGCTGAATGTGCCCGAGTTGATCGCCAAGGCCGATTCGATTTTGGAATACCCGATGGTGGACAAGGATCCTGTTGCGCAATGGACGTTTGGGCGTGTCACCTTGCTGGGCGATGCGGCCCACCCCATGTACCCGCGTGGCTCCAATGGTTCGGCGCAAGCCTTGGTGGATGCACGCACTTTGGCCGACGAATTGGCCCAGGTCACGCTCGGCGGTGATTGTGTGCAGGCCCTGCATCGTTACGAAGCAGTGCGCAGGCCAGTGACCACCCAGGTGGTGTTGACCAACCGCAGCACACCGCCGGACTTCATCAACATCAAGGTGGACGAGTTGACACAAGGAAAACCGTTTCGCCACATCGATGATGTGATCAGCCAAGCGGAGTTGCGGCAGATCTCGGATGATTACAAAAAAATCGCCGGATTTTCTTTGGATGCCATGACCACCAAATGGTGAAAATTCGGCGCTTAGAGGTTGTTTGGGCACCAACCCATTTCAAGCCAATGCGCGTAGCCTGGCTTGAAGTCCCACGCGGTGTGCTGCACAGGCGTTCCCTCGGGTAAAACCTGCACGGTCAGGTGGTCCAGGCAAGGACTGATGGCCCCCATGCGGTGCAGCCAAGCTTGGGCCTGTGGGCTTTCCATGGCCATCGGCGCAAAACCTGGCTGGGGTGGCGGCAGCCCAGCACTGGGTGAGCAACGGCCAGACATGCGGTCGTGCACGCTGCCCCAAGCAACAGATCGCATCTGCTGCTTCAGTTGTCCCAATTGCCGCTCGACGCTGTGCACGTCTTGACCAGTGAAGCGCAACTGTCCCAACACATTGTCAAACCAAATAAAAGCGTTGGGCAGGCTTTGTGTGCAGCGGCTCAGCGCAGCCAAGCCATCGCCGGTGTGCAGTTTCAGAGCGGTACCGCTTTGTTGCAAGGCTCGCCCATGACGCCAGCGAAACAAAGGCGCAGCCAAAGGATCGATGTCCCAAGCATGCACTTCCTTGAATTGGGTCAGCCATGCGGTGGGCAGCATCCAACCTGCACTCGCACCGATCAACACAAGTTGATTCCGTGGCATGGTTTGAGCCAGCAGCCACGCTTCAATTTGCGCCGCAGCAGGTGCCCAGCGGTCTTGTGAACGCCATGCACGCCAATGCCAGTGCCAACCGCCCGTCAGGTTCATGCGCTGTCTCAGGCTTTGTTCAAGCGCTCGTTTTGCGGGAACAAGAACTTCTTGGCTTCAGCATCCATCTCGGCCTTGAAGGTGTATTTCGTTTTGAAGGCTTCGGCACGTTGTGCAGCTGGACGGGCGTTGACCAAGTCGAGCACGCGTTTGATGTGAGGGTATTGCGTCCAGGTGGCATCTCCTGTGCCTAAGACATAAGGCAGCATGCGCGCCCAGCCCCACAGAGCCATGTCCACCACGCTGTAATGTTCGCCCAGCATGTAGGTGTTGTGTGTCAAGTGCTTTTCCAGCACGGTCCAGTGGCGGTGGGCTTCAAAGTCGTAGCGGTTCAGGGCGTACTCTTTGGGTTCCGGCGCGGCGTGGCGAAAGTGCACCGATTGGCCTGAAAACGGGCCAATGCCACTGGCGATGAAAAGCAACCAAGACAGTGCCGCGCCACGCTCTTTAGCCTGCGCGATGGCGGGCATGAATTTTTGCTCGCGGTCGGCCAGATACAACAAGATGGCGTTGCTGTCGAACACGGTGACATCGCCGTCGGTGATGGCGGGTACTTTGCTATTGGGATTCACCGCCAAAAATTCTGGCGCAAATTGTTCGCCCTTGCGTGTGTCGACCGGCACGGCCTCAAATGGCAGGTCCAGCTCTTCGAGCAGCAGCGCAATTTTCATGGGGTTGGGGGCAGCGTTGAAGAAAAATTTCAGCATCAGTGGACTCCATTCAAAAGAGTGTCAAGGTCAAGGGATTCAGACCAAGGGTCAAGTGACTGCGAGTGTCACCCAGGCATGACACCCAAAGGAGGAACATCAGTCATTTGGGTGACTCGGTGCGGTGGGCTTTGTTGTTGTGCTGGTTCATGGCGCTTTGCTGGTCGCACAGCCTGCTGTTGCGCCTCTTGCACGTCGCGATGGTTGGCATCTGGGGCGTCTTGGATGTGCATCGTTGGTCTACGTGAAGTCCTCTAAAGCCATGCTCACCGTGGTGGATCCGCGCCATGACATCAGACCGAAAAATGCATGCTGACATGTCCCAAATCCCCGAAGTCGGCCCAAGCGTGGTCACCCGGTTCCAAGGCCAGAGGGACCATGCAAGTGCCTGTGGTCACCACATGCCCTTTTTGAAGCGTGATGCCCAGACTCGACAGCTGGTTCGCCAGCCAAGTCAATGCGGTGCGTGGGTCACCCAAAACCCAGGCTCCCGATCCCGTGCGGCTGTATTGAACTTGTTCACCCCGTCGCACTTGTGCATGTACTTCATGCTGGCTCAAGTCGCTGTTCCGCCACCCCTCGGGTGCGGGGGCGCCCAGTACGAAATGCCGTGCGCAGGCATTGTCGGCCAGCAATTGGGCTTCGCCAGCTTCTGTGAAGGGTGCCAGTCGGGAGTCGGGTATTTCTAAGGCCGGGTGCAGTGTGGCCACCGCGTCCATCACTTGTGCCAAGCTGAATGGGTTGGTTTGCGGCGTCAGGTCTTGTCCTATGGTGAAGGCAAATTCAGGTTCAGCCACACGCATGCGGTTGTCAGCTGAAGGCACCGTATCACCGCTTTTAAACACATGACCCGACAACAAACGTCCTGCCAAAGGGCCGCTCACGTTGATATGGCTTTGCCCATTGGCGCTGGTGGCAGCGATCTTCCAGCCCACCACGGTGCGACCGGATACGCCGGGCAGTTGCGCCTGAGCGGCGTAGCCTTGTGCCGTCGTCAAAGGCCTGCATTCTGCGGGCAAGGCCTGCAGGACCTGCCCCGCTTGCCAATGCGCCCAAATGACTTGAGCGGCTTGAGAGGCGGGTGTGTTGAAGGTGTTTTGGATGACCATGTGTCGATTGTTACGCCGACTTGCGATGGTTGGATCAAATTTTGTGTATAATTTTTGGCTTGATGACGTCAGTCATTCGCTTCGAGGCAGTTTGTTTCAAAGCTACCCCTTACCCGGAGATATAGCTCAGTTGGTTAGAGCGCAGCATTCATAATGCTGATGTCGGTGGTTCAAGTCCACCTATCTCCACCAAATTCAAAGCCCACAGTTTTGCGACTGTGGGCTTTTTGGTTTGGGCGGTCAGGCGAACACGTCCACTGCCTCACCCAGCCCATTCCAGTTCATTTGTCTGCGTGGACCGCCCAAACGGCTATTTTTGCCTGCTTTTGCGCTTTTGTCGGACGAAGATACTCGCCCTCGGCCACCTACAGATTCGGGGGCCATGCGCTTTTCCACACGGTCGATCTGGGTGACCACTGGCGCCATGGGACGCAGGGTCTGGCCGATGGAGATGGGGCTGATTCGCATGGGGAACTTTCAGAGTGCTTGTTGGATATATCGGCACGAGAATCTGAAAGTGAAGCGGCAAGCGTCAGAAGGCGTGTGGGTACCGCCCATTAAAAAGCCCACCGTGCAGGCACGGTGAGCCGGGGTGAAATCAGTTCACCTTTTTAGCCATTCACAAAGTTGGGCGGGCGTTTGTTCAAAAAGGCATCCATGCCCTCCTTTTGGTCTGCCGTGGCAAACAGGCCGTGGAACAGTCGGCGCTCGAACATGACGCCGTCGCTCAGACCGCTTTCAAAAGCGCGGTTGACGCTTTCCTTGGCGGCCATGGTAGCCAGCTGGCCGTAGCCGCAAATCATCAGGGCTGCGCCGAGGGTTTCGTCCATCAGCTTGTCGAGTGGCACTACACGGCTGACCAGGCCACCACGTTCGGCCTCGGCGGCGTCCATCATGCGGCCAGTCAGCACCAAGTCCATGGCCTTGGATTTGCCCATGGCGCGAGGCAAGCGCTGGGTGCCGCCTGCGCCGGGGATGATGCCAATTTTGATCTCCGGTTGACCGAATTTGGCGTTGTCGGCTGCGATGATGAAGTCGCACATCATCGCCAGTTCGCAACCACCACCCAGCGCAAAACCGGCGACTGCGGCGATCACGGGTTTGCGGATGCTGCGAATGGTTTCCCAGTTGCGGGTGATGAAGTCGTTTTTGTAGACCTCGTGGAAGTTGTATTTGGCCATGGCAGCGATGTCAGCCCCTGCGGCAAAGGCTTTCTCGCTGCCCGTGATGATCATG
Organism: Limnohabitans sp.; assembly: GCA_017986605.1. Classification (GTDB taxonomy): domain Bacteria; phylum Pseudomonadota; class Gammaproteobacteria; order Burkholderiales; family Burkholderiaceae_C; genus Limnohabitans_A. The sequence goes on along the minus strand of JAGNVG010000053.1, from coordinate 9,903 downwards.
CAGCCAATGGCTTCGTCAGAATCAAAAGCCTTGAGGGCTGCCCCCAACTCGTCCATCAGAGGGCCATTGAGCGCATTGAGCGCTTTGGGGCGATGAAGCGTAATGATGCCAACTTTGCCGCCTTCCGTGCGGACTTCGATGTTTTCGTAGTTCATGGGTTTCTCCTGCGAATGAATCGGCTCACTATAACCAAGCTCTCGGCCATTGGATTGGCAGGTCTGATGCGTCCGAGTCCATGACTAGGGGAAAACATTAACCAACCGATCGGTCGGTTAATGGTAAATTCGCTGATTGAGGAGAATTTCCATGACCGAAGCCGCCAACCCCACCGTGTTGTATGAAGCGCGCGGTGCTGTCGCCGTGATCACCTTGAATCGGCCGACAGCCCTGAACAGCTTCACCCGCCAGATGCACCACGATCTGTGGGCTGCACTGGATCAAGCCGAAGCCAATCCGGCCATCCGGGCTGCGGTCATCACCGGAGCTGGCCGTGGTTTTTGCGCCGGTGCTGATTTGTCGGACTTTGATTTCACCCCCGGCCCCAACCGTGTCGAACGTGCTGATCCTGGTCCCATCATCGATCAGGCTTTCAACCCCAGCACGCGCCGTTTGCAGACGCTGCGCATGCCGACCATTGCGGCGGTCAATGGCGTGGCCGCAGGTGCAGGCGCATCGATGGTCATGGCCTGCGACATCGCCATTGCGGCACCTGGTGCCAGCTTCATTCAGGCGTTCAGCAAGATCGGTTTGATTCCTGATGCTGGCGGCAGTTGGCTGCTGGTGGAGCGTCTGGGTTTGGCCCGAGCCATGGCATTGGCCATGACGGGTGACAAACTCAGTGCGCAGCAGGCCAAGGACTGGGGCATGATCTGGGACGTGGCCGACGATGCCTTGGCCGCCGCGCTGGTGCTGGCCGAGCGTCTGGCGCAAATGCCGACCCAAGCCTTGGTGGCCACACGCGCCCTGATGCAAGCGGCAACCACGCGCACTTTGTCAGAACATCTGGATGCAGAGCGCGACACCCAGTCGGCCCTGGGTCGCACACACGACTATTTTGAGGGCGTTCAGGCCTTTCTTGAAAAACGTCCTGCCCAATTTAAAGGCGAATGATGAGCACACCCGACCCTCAAGCCCTTGCCCGTCAGGTGGGCGAAACCATGTTCGCCGTGGATGTGGCGTCCAAAGACACCATGGGCATGGAGTTGCTGGCCTGCGAACCCGGCCGCGCCTTGATGCGCATGGTGGTGAAACCGCTGCACTTGAACGGCCACCAAATCTGCCACGGCGGCTTCATTTTCACGTTGGCCGATTCGACCTTTGCCTTTGCCTGTAACAGTTACAACAAGAACGCGGTTGCTGCGGGTTGCAGCATCGAGTTTTTGAAGCCCGGCAAGCTGGGCGATTTGTTGACCTGCGAAGGCATCGAGCAGACCCTGAGCGGACGCCACGGCATCTATGACATGAAAGTCACCAACCAGAACGGTGAAGTGATTGCCATGTTCCGCGGCAAGAGCGCACAGATCCCGGGCACTGTGGTGCCGGAATAAATCAGAGGGGCCAGACCGGAGTGCTGACCCCCAAAAATCAAGTGGAGTTTGAATGAACCAAAAAGCCTTCCCCCTGGAGCCGATTGAAAAGGCCAGCATCGACGAGCTGCGCAGTTTGCAGCTCAAGCGCCTGCAACAGACTTTGCAGCACGCCTATGCCAATTCGCCTGTTTACCGAGCCAAATTCGATGCAGCAGGCGTGCACCCGGACGACTGCAAAACGCTGGCCGACATCGCTAAGTTTCCGTTCACCACCAAGTCGGACCTGCGAGACAGCTATCCGTTTGGCATGTTCGCCGTGCCACGTGAAAACTGCGCCCGCATCCACGCGTCCAGCGGCACCACGGGCAAGCCCACGGTGGTGGGCTACACCCTCAAAGACATCGACACTTGGGCCAACGTCGTGGCCCGAAGCATCCGTGCAGGTGGTGCCAAACCCGGTGACATGGTGCATGTGAGCTACGGTTATGGCCTCTTCACGGGCGGCATGGGCGCGCATTACGGCGCAGAAAAACTCGGCCTCACCGTCGTGCCCTTTGGTGGCGGCCAGACCGAGCGGCAGGTGCAGCTGATCCAGGATTTCAAGTCCAACATCATCATGGTCACGCCCAGCTACATGCTGGCGATTGCCGATGAGTTCGAGCGCCAAGGCATCGACCCCAAGTCCTCTTCGCTGCGCATCGGTATCTTCGGGGCCGAACCCTGGACCAATGACATGCGCGCTGCCATCGAAAAACGCATGGCCATCGACGCGGTAGACATCTATGGTTTGTCTGAAGTGATGGGCCCGGGCGTGGCCAGTGAATGCATCGAAACCAAGGACGGCCCGACCATCTGGGAAGATCATTTTTACCCCGAGATCATCAACCCCGAAACGGGTGAACCCGTGGCCGATGGCGAGATGGGTGAGCTGGTCTTCACGAGCCTGACCAAAGAAGCGCTGCCTATCATCCGGTACCGCACACGCGACCTGACGCGCTTGCTGCCAGGAACGGCCCGCACCATGCGCCGCATGGAAAAGATCACGGGCCGCAGCGACGACATGATGATCATTCGCGGCGTGAACGTGTTTCCCAGCCAGATCGAAGAGCTGATCTTGAAACGCGCCGAACTGGCCCCGCACTACCAGTGCGTGCTGACCCGTGAAGGTCCGATGGACGATCTGAAAGTGGTCATCGAGACCAAGCCCGGTGTGTCACCCGACAGCATCGAAGCCCGCGCCGCCGCCAAGATGCTGCAGCACGAGATCAAGGTCTACATTGGTTCGAGCGTGGCGATCGAGCTCAAGGCTGAAGGCGGCGTTGAACGCAGCCAAGGCAAGGCCAAACGGGTGGTCGATTTGCGCGGCAAGTGAAGCTGAGTGAGCCGTTCAGACAGCGGGCCATTGGCCCGCTTTTCTGGGGGTGGGCATCGCCAGTTTCCAGCCGCTGGCCTGTTCGGGCACTTTCAAGTGCAAGCGCAATAAGCGCTTGTCGCGCGAGATCAGCGCGATGAGTTGGGTGGCCTTGCCCAGCAGGGTGGGCAGGTCGTCGAGTTTGTTCAGGCGCCAGCTGCCGCCTTGGGCCTGGGTTCCCACATCCAGCCCTAGCCATTCGTCGCCAGCGGCCAGTCCGGCCGCTTCGGCGGCGCTGCCACGCAGCACGCCTTTGATTTGGACGTTACCCCCGGTTTCGCTCACGCGCAGGCCCAGGCGCTGAGCCACGGTGGCGGTTTCGGTGCGGATCTCAATGCCTTGCCCGGTCAGAAGATCGCGCAGGGGCAGGTCAGTCGTGCTGTGTACCCAGGCCTTGATTTCAGCTTGCCAGCCACGACCCGTCAGGGCCAGCAGCTCGTCCATCAGGTCTTGCTCGCGCATGGGCCCGACTTGGCAGCGTTTCCACAGACCGCGCATCACATCGTCCAACGTGTGCCCTTCCTGGCGCAAGCTCAGGTCAAGGCACAAGGCCACCAAAGAGCCCTTGGTGTAGTAGCTCACGGTGGCGTTGGGGGTGTTTTCGTCTTGTCGGTAGTACTTGACCCAGGCATCAAAGCTGGCTTGCGCCACGGTTTGAACATGACGGCCGGGGGTTTGCTGAACCTGGGCGATGGTTTTGCCCAGCAGCTTGAGGTAAGTCGCATCGTCGATCAGCCCCGCCCGGCGCAGCAGCAGGTCGTCGTAATAGCTGGTGAAGCCTTCAAAGAACCACAGCAGCTGTGTGTAATTTTCCTGGGTGTAGTCGTATCGGGAAAAGGCATCGGGGCGCAGTTGCTTGACGTTCCAAGTGTGGAAGTACTCGTGGCTGATCAGGCCCAGCAAGGTCGTGTAGCCCTCGTTGGCGTGTGGGCTGGTCTGCCGAGGCAGGTCGGCGCGGTTGCAGATCAGGGCGGTGCTGTTTCGGTGTTCCAACCCGCCGTAGCCGTCGTGCACAGCGTTGAGCATGAACAGGTAATTTTTGTGCGGGGCCTTGCCCCCGGCTTGTTTGCCTGTGCCATGCCAGAAGCGGATTTCCGCTTCACATATTTTTTGCGTGTCGGCCAGCAGACGGTCGCCGTCAAATGAAGGCAAGGCCCCGGCCACCACAAAGCGGTGCGGGATGCCACAGGCCACAAAGCGGCCGCTCCAAAAATCGCCCAACTCAACCGGGCAGTCCACCAGTTCGTCGTAATGCGTGGCCTGATAGAGGCCAAAACCTTTTTGATCGATCTTGATCGGAGCGAGGCCCGTTGCAGCTTGCCAGATGGCTTGGCCCTTGACAGGATTGAGTTGCAGTTGGTGCGGTTGGGCTTCTTGCCCGTGCACGCGCAGGCACAGGCTGGTGCCATTGAAAAAGCCGCGCTGGCTGTCCAGCCAAGCGGTGCGCACCGAGTTATCAAAGGCATAGACCGCGTAGCTCAGCACCAGTGGTTGACCTGGTTTACAGGTGATGACCCAAGTGCATTTGTCAAGCTGCGCGAGCGAGGCCAAGCGACGACCTTGTCGGGCCTGGAGGTTTTGCAAGTTCTTGGCAAACTCGCGCACCAGATAACTGCCCGGAATCCAGACCGGCAGCGACACGGTTTGCTGCGCTGCGGGTTCTGGGATGGTCAGCGTCACCTGAAACAGGTGCGCGTGCAGGTCGGAGGCTTCAACGGTGTAATGGATGGCGGTCATCTGTGTCGCTTGTCAGGTTGCACCAGCGGCCAAAAAACAGCTCAGGCTGGCCACGATGGTCAACTGCAGGCGCATGGGCAACCAAGGAGCCAAGCCTGCGGCAGGCCAGGTGCGGCGGTCCATCATGTAGCAGCCGATCAAGACGAAACCCAGCAAGGGCAATCCAGCAAACGCGGGCATCATGACCGCAACCCAGGCCAACAAAGTGGGGACAACGCCCCAGGTGAAATGGATGCGGGGGGCAGCCGGAGTGATCAGTGCATTGCGAAAGCCGACGCCCCAATGGATGCCGCCCAAAAAGGACACGATGACTGCACCGTAGCTCTGCATGGACAAGGCGACGTAGGGGTGAAGGTCCGGGCCGACCGACCACAGGCACAGCGCCAGAAATACAAATGGGATCAGACCGGC
>JAGNVG010000053.1:0-4715 GCA_017986605.1 Limnohabitans sp. | reverse complement strand
TGGATCAGAAAGTTGCCTTCGGCGTCGCTGTACATCACGTCATTGCCCATGCGAATCTCATACAAACCGCTCATCGGTGTCTTGCTGATTTCGTCGATTTTGGGCAAATTGCTCAAACGTTCAGTCAGGTTCTTGCGGATGGTGGCTTCTTGGGCCAATGCCAAACAGCTGGAGAGGGTCACCATCGCCACGAGCGGACGCAGCATCAAACGCACAAACTTCATCGGATTTCTTTCGGTATCAAAAATTGGGAAAGTGATCGGTCAACGTGGGCCTGAGGCCGTCTGGCCCATGGCTTGTCGTGTCATCCAGTTTTTCAGGGGGCCACTGCGGTCAAAACCGCGCATCCCCCAGTTGCGCAGGTTTTGCCAGAGTGGACCGGGTTGTGCAAATAGGCGTTGCAAGCCGTCGGTCACCAGACCCATGGCCTGCACGTCGGCCTGTCTGGCCCGTTCGTAGCGGCGCAGCAGTTTCAGGTCGTGCACGGGGCGCCAGAATTCTTTGGCTTTGAGCACGCGCACCAGCTCGGCCACATCGGCCAGACCCACGTTCAGGCCTTGGCCTGCCAAAGGGTGCAGGGCGTGTGCCGCATCGCCTGCCAGCACAAAAGACTGCTTGATCGCGCCAGGTATGGTGCCGATCCAGCGCTCGGCTCGGGCCAGTTGGAGTGGCCATACAGCGCGCTCGGCCGACAGGCTCATGCGGCCCAGGTTGAAACTGCAGGCTTGACCCAATTCGGCCGCAAAGGCCTCGGGTGTCAGTGACATCAACGCTTGTGCACGCAAGGGGTGTACCGACCAAACCAAAGCCACCTCGTGTCCGCCTTCGCCTCCCAAAGGCAACAAAGCCAGAATGTCGGCTTGGGGCTGAGACAAGCCTGGGACTTGACTCCAGCCAAACCATTGTCTGGCGATGCCTTGGTGAGCTTGTTCGCACATCAGGCGGGTCGCTACGGCATGCTGCTCGTAGTGGGTGATGTCAAAGCCTACGCCCAACTCGGCGCGGGTCTGGCTGGCACGGCCTTCGCAGACCACGGTGAGCGGTGCAGCCAGCGGAGCCTGCGTCACTTCAATTTGGGGTTGGAACCGAACGGCCTGAGCCAAGCGCTCTTCCAGGACCGGCACATCGACCATCCAGTTGAGTTCGTCCACGCCTTGTTCTTGGGCCCCAAAGCGCAGTTGGCCGCCGTGATCCCCCCAAACTTGCATCTGGTGTACGGGCGTCACGGCAGGGCTGTCGGGCCAGCAGCGCAGGTCTTGCAGCAAGGTCATGGCTGCGCCGTTGAGTGAATAAGCGCGTACGTCAGATGTTTTGACGGGGTGTGGCGGCTCGACCAAAGTCACATTCAGCCGCTCACGGGCCAGAAGCAAGGCCAATGTGCGGCCCACAATGCCAGCGCCGCGGATGCAAATATCGGGAGGGTTTGCCATGTCCTGCATTGTAGGTGGGGCCCAATCCCCGGTGGGGATCAGCGTGCATGGCCAAAGCTCATCAGGGATTCTGTGCCAGCCAGCGAGTCTTCGGCAAAAGGTTGGCAAGGGCGCAAGCTTACTTTGTCGAGACAGAGGGCGCTCACGTGCCGGTTCGCGCAGCCGGGATGAACTGTTCGGAGGCACCCGTTAAAATCCGAAGTTACTTCCAGATTCACCGAAAGCCTTCCATGAGCCTCAAATGCGGCATCGTGGGTTTGCCCAACGTTGGCAAATCCACCCTTTTCAACGCCCTGACCAAAGCCGGCATTGCGGCTGAAAACTACCCCTTTTGCACCATCGAGCCCAATACCGGTGTGGTCGAGGTGCCAGACCCTCGCCTGCAGCAGTTGGCCGAAATCATCACACCCGAGCGCATCGTGCCCGCCATTGTGGAGTTTGTGGACATTGCCGGTCTGGTGGCTGGTGCCAGCACGGGCGAAGGCCTGGGCAACAAGTTTCTGGCCCACATCCGCGAGACCGACGCCATCGTCAACGTGGTGCGCTGCTTCGAAGACGACAACGTGATCCACGTCGCCAACAAGGTGGACCCGATTGCGGACATCGAGGTCATTCAGACCGAGCTGTGCCTGGCCGACCTGGCGGCTGTTGAAAAAGCCATCCACCGCGTGAGCAAAATCGCCCGCTCTGGCGACAAAGAAGCCGTCAAGCAAATGGCGATCCTGGAGAAGTGCCAGACCGCCTTGAACGACACCCAACCGGTGCGCACCATCGACTTCAGCAAGGAAGAACGCGCTGAACTCAAGCAGTTCTTCTTCATCACGGCCAAACCCGCGATGTTCGTGGCCAACGTGTCGGAAGACGGCTTCGAAAACAACCCTTTCCTCGACCGCTTGAAGGCCTTTGCCGCCAAGCAAAATGCACCTGTGGTGGCTATTTGCGCCAAGATCGAAGCCGAGTTGTCCGAAATGGAAGATGCAGATCGCCTGGAGTTCTTGAAGGAGCTGGGGCAAGATGAGCCGGGCTTGAACCGCCTGATCCGCTCGGCTTACAGCTTGCTGGGCCTGCAAACCTATTTCACCGCTGGCGTGAAAGAAGTGCGTGCCTGGACCATCCACGTGGGTGACACTGGCCCGCAGGCCGCTGGCGTGATCCACACCGACTTTGAAAAGGGCTACATCCGCGCCCAGACCATTGCGTTTGACGACTTCATCGCCTTCAAGGGGGAGCAAGGCGCCAAAGACGCGGGCAAGATGCGTGCGGAAGGCAAGGAATACATCGTCAAGGATGGCGATGTGATGAACTTCCTGTTCAGCTCCTGAGCTGACTTCAGGACCCCAGATCAAACCGCGCTTTGTCGCGGTTTTTTTCTGTCACGAGCAGTGGGCGAGAGGTCCTCAGTGGCTGGATGCCAGAAATTCCAGCACCACCGCTACGCTGCGCACCGGATCTTCTTCTTGGGGCACATGGCCAAGTCCCTCGAACACCTTGTATTGACTGCCCGCAATGTCATGGTGAAAGCGTTGGCCCGATGGCTCGGTGATGAGCTTGTCTTGTGCGCCCCAGAGGATCAGGGTGGGCTGTTGGATGGTTTTGATCAGAGCGGCAGATTGTGAATCGGTCTCGCGCAGCTGCAGACGCTGGGTGAGACTTTCGCGGTTGCCTGCGCGCAGCGTCAGTTCGTAATAGCGGTCCACCAACTCGTGTGTGACCTTGCTCGGTTCGGCGTACACATTGCGCACGCTGGACTCGATCATGCGGCGAGGCAGAAGTTGGCGCATGACGGGTTTAAGCCACTCGATCTGTGCCAACCGGAAACCCAGTGGCACCGAGGTCGATTCAAGGGGGTAACCTGTGGCGTCGACCAATACCAAGCGGCTCACTCGCTCAGGGTGGCGCACGGCGGTGAGCCAGGCTATGCCCCCGCCCAGAGAATTGCCTGCCAGCACAGCGCGCCGCACGCCCAATTGGTCCAGCAGGGCAGCGATGAAGTCGGCATAACGTTCCATTCGGTAATCACCGTCGGGCGCAGGGCCCGTCAGGCCAAAGCCCGGCAAGTCCATGCGAATGACTCGGCGTTCACTCATGAGTGCCTCTGTCCACCCTTGCCAAGTGTGCAGGCTGGCCGAAGTGCCGTGAATCAGCACGATCGGTTCCGGGTCGTCCTGAGGTCCTTCGTCACGCAGATGAACCTGCATGCCTTGCAGCGCCATGAATTGGGAAGGGGCAGTGGCCCAGCGGGTCTGTAGGCTCTGCGCGCTGCGATCGGGGGCCCATGACAGTCCTATGCCTGTAGCCAGCGTCAAGAGCACAAGCAACATGACCCAGCGCAGCAGCCGAAGTTTTTTCATGCCATCCACCCTTGCGGAAAAAACCAGAGCAACGCCGATGTCATCACCAGATACCGGCCGAATTTACCAATGGCCATGTACAACACGCAGGGCCAAAAGGGTTGTTTGAGCCAGCCAGCCACTGCGCACAGAGGGTCGCCGACCACGGGCAGCCAGCTCAACAGACAGGCTTTGGGGCCTAGCTTTTCGAGCCAAGCCAACGCCCGCAAGTGGGTGCTGGAGTGCCGCCATTTGTCGACCGCTTGGTGTGCCCCCCAGCCCATCCACCAGCTGACCATGCCCCCCAGTGTGTTGCCCACTGTGGCCACCAAAACCGCAGGCCAAAACAACTCGGGGTTGAGCTTGACCAAGCCAAATACGGCAGGTTCAGAGCCCAGCGGCAGCAAAGTGGCCGAAATGAAGGACACCACCAAGACGGTGCTCAGGCCATGTTGCGGCAGGGCCAGCCATTGGAGTAATTCATTGAGCCAAAGTTCCATATGAGCCAGTGTAGCGGTGGGCCAATAACCAGGTCGCGCCAGATGCATGTGGGCGATCGATTGCATAGCACAGTCAGCTTTCATTTGCTGAAATATTAAGCAACTACAATCGTGCCTCCTCTTCAGGCTCCCCAAATTCCAGTACCACCAGTCATGCAGATTGGCCCTTATCTATTGCCGAACAATTTGTTTGTCGCCCCCATGGCGGGGGTGACCGATCGGCCTTTCCGCCAGTTGTGCAGGCAGTTCGGGGCAGGGTATGCGGTCAGCGAAATGGTGACCTCTCGACCTGATTTGTGGGCATCACTCAAAACATCTCGCCGTGCCAATCACGACGGAGAGCCTGGCCCTATCGCGGTGCAAATTGCTGGGACAGAAGCGCAGATGATGGCCGATGCCGCACGCTACAACATTGACCGGGGGGCGCAGATCATCGACATCAACATGGGCTGCCC
>JAGNVG010000052.1 GCA_017986605.1 Limnohabitans sp. | reverse complement strand
ACAGCGACGGCGTCGGGTCGGTCGGGCTGGGCTTCAAGATGAAGGTGTTGCCGGCCGCGATGGCCACCGGGAACATCCACATGGGCACCATGACGGGGAAGTTGAACGGCGTGATGCCCGCGACCACACCCAGCGGCTGGCGCAGCGTCCAGTTGTCGATGCCGGTGGAGACCTGGTCGGTGAAGTCACCTTTGAGCAGCTGTGGGATGCCGGTGGCGAATTCCACGATGTCGATGCCACGGCTGACTTCGCCTTGCGCGTCGGTGAACACCTTGCCGTGTTCGGCGGTGATCATGTGGGCCAGCTCGTCTTTGTGGGTGTTCAACAGTTCGAGGAACTTGAACATCACGCGGGCGCGGCGCAGGGGGGGTGTATCGGCCCAGGCGGGGAAAGCGGCTTGCGCGGCGGCCACGGCTTTGGCCACTTCAGCGCTGTTGGCCAAGGCCACGCTGCCGGTCACGGCGCCTGTGGCGGGGTTGGTGACGGGTTGGCTGCGGCCTGACGCGCCTGCGGCGACTTGGCCATTGATGTAATGACCGATGGGAGAAATGCTCATAGGGACTCCGTGGGTGGGATATTGGGGAAATGCGCAATGCACAGTGCTGTGCAGTGTAGGCACCCACGCCACCCCCCGCAATGCCGCAAAACTGAATTGATTGTTCAAAATAGTGAACAATACTTGAATGGAAGAGCAAAAAATCAACACCCTCTGGACCCACCTGCACTGGCTGAGTGTGCTGGCGCAGCAGGGCAGCTACACCGCCGCTGCTGCCCGGCTGGGCGTGAGCAAGGCCGCCATGAGCCAGCGCATTGCCGAGCTGGAGCGCGCCGCCAAAGTCACTCTGGTGCAGCGCACCACCCGCAGCCTGCGCCTGACCGAGGCGGGGCAGCGCTTGGTGGATGAGACCCGCGCCTCTTTTGAGCAGATCGAGCAAAGCTTTGCGCAGGTGCGTGATTTGGCCGAACAGCCCAGCGGTTTGCTGCGCGTCACGGCCCCGGTGGCGCTGGCCCGCCAGCAACTGGTGCCGCTGATGGCCGCTTTCTTGAAAGACTTTCCTGATGTGCGCATCGAGCTGGACCTGTCTGACCGCTTGAGCGCTTTGGCCACCGAAGGCTACGACCTGGCCATTCGCCACACGGCTCGCCCGCCCGACACCCATGTGGCGTGGGCCTTGTGTGCGACCGAATCGGTGCTGGTGGCCACCCGAGCTTACCTCCGCCAACACGGCGAACCGCAAACCCCCACCGAGCTGCAAGCCCACAACTGCCTGCATTACCCCCGCTCGCAAGACACGCCTGCATGGACCTTTGAACCGCGTGAGCCTTCAGCGACGGGTGAGCGCATCACGGTGCCTGTGAGTGGCCGCTTTGCTGCCAACAACAGCGAGGCATTGCGCGAAGCGGCCATGACCGGGGCAGGCATTGCCCTGCTGCCCGACTTCAGCGCCCAGGCCGAGCTGCGCAAGGGGCAGTTGGTGCGCGTGCTGCCCGGCTGGAAACCCGTGGGGGCCTTTGCCGAAACCATTTACGCCATCCGCCCGTACGCGCCGCATGTGCCCCGGGCTGTGGCGGCGCTGGTGGCGCATTTGCGGGCGGGACTTGCTGTGGGGTTTGGGCTGTGATTTCCAGCCAGCGAAGAGACTGGGCGCTGCTGCTTCAATGTCGCTAGGTGTGCTCAATCGGATTCAGGTTGAAGCCAAGCAGGGATACGTGTTGACCGTGCAGAACGCGCCAAACATCGATGTGGCCGCCTCTGCTTCGAGCCAGCCTGACTGTCATGAGCTACCGCGCTGTGCCAAATGGCAGATAATTTGAGTTCTTTGGTGATAATTAATGAATCACAGAACATCAAAGCAGCATGGATCAGGCTACAGAGGCCGACGGTCATACGCAGGCTGCAAGGCTCAATCTGGGGAGACGGAATGCGGCGGCGTGATTTTGTTCAAAAACTGGCAGCCTTGGGTCTGGGTTGCAGCATGGGGGCACCTGCCCTGACCAGGGGGGCAAACAGTCCAATCCATGACCTGGAGGGGATTGAACTGGTCGTGCCTTTTGGTGCCAATGGCATCACCAGTCAGGTGGCCCGGTACTTCCAAGTGGCGCTGAACAACATGACCGGTTTGCCTGTTCAAGTGGCACACCAGCATGGGTATACCGGCATGAAGGCGGTGGAGTATGCCGAGCGACACAGCCGTCCACAGCGCCCCAGTCTATTGATTGCAGGGGCGGTCGTCAGTACGGCGGGGGTGGTGGCCAGCCCGATGCACAACGTGAGAGCGGTCGATCAATTCCGCTATGTGGCGTCTCTTTACCGTGATGATCCTGTCTTGATTGCGCGTCAAGAAACTGTCGCAACGCTGGATGAGTTGAGGCGTGTGCCTTTGGCCAGTCGAAAGTGCGGTATATCGGGGGTGGGCGCTGCCGGGCATTTGTTTTCGGAAATGATTTCCCGATTGGCGCAGCCATTGGGTACCTACATGGTCACGCAGGGCGATGCCAATGCGATTGAGCGTGTGTTGAGTGGCGAACTGACGACGGCGATGGTGGACAAAGGCTCGTGTCATCGCTATCTGGACCGAGGCCTGAGTTTTCTGGTCAACATTGGCGATGGACCGGTGATGAACCACAGAAACCAAGCGGTCGTCACGCTCTCGCAGTTGCTGGGTAACAGACTGAAGGGCTCATTTTTTTACTACTCTTGGGATGCCGTTTTGGCACCAACCAATGTGCCGACGACACTGATTGAGTGGTTGGCATTGGATTTTCAAAAAATCATGGCGATGCCGGAATACCGCGCATTCAGAGGGGACCGTGGTTTGGCAGAGTTGAATTTGTCGGAGCGAGATTTTTCGCGATTCGTTGCTCAGCAGAGAAAAGTGTGGGAGCAGGCGGTCGAGTTCTTCAACATCAATGCGGAAGAAGCCTTTGCCGGGTGAGCCTTGGGCTCAAGGCTTGGACGCTCCAGTGTCCTGCGCATCGAGCCGTGTCCAACACGGTCAGTGCTGCCTGAATCAAACTCCTCGCGCCAGCACCGGAAACAGCTTGTGCAGGCCATCGGCCATCACTTCAACCGCGAGCGCCGCCAAGATCAACCCCATCAGACGGGTCATCACGTTGATGCCGGTTTTGCCCAGCACGCGTGCAATGGGCGTGGCCAGTGAAAAGCACAAGGCGGTGGCCAGCGCGATGACCACGCCGTAGCTGACGAGTGTGCCGAGTTGGGCGAAGTTCTTGGCTTTTTCGGCGTAAATCACCACCGTGGACATGGTGGCCGGGCCGGTCAGCAGCGGGATGGTCAGCGGCACCACGGCGATGCTGGCACCCACGGCGGCTTTGGCTTCGGCGTCATGCACTTCTTCGGCGTTGGCACGGGCTTCGGCGGGTTGGGCATTCAGCATCGACAGTGCTGAGGTGAGCAGCAGCATGCCCCCGCCGACCTGAAAACTGGCCAGCGAAATGCCGAAAAATTCCAAAATTTGCAAGCCCAGAAGAGCGCTGGCAGCGATCACGATGAAGGCGCTCAGTGACGAGACCAGAATGGTGCGCTTGCGCTGTGCGCGGCTGAAGCCTTGGGTGTAGTGGATGAAAAACGGAACGATGGCCAAAGGGTTGACGATGGCCAGCAAGGTGATGAGTGGTTTGAAATCCATCGCCGCATTGTGCCCGGCTTCAGGTCGCGGGCGTGCGGCGGCGGAACATGCCCCAGCCTTCCATGTGCAGCACCTTGTCACCGTGCTGGTTGAACATTTCCCACAGGTTTCGCGTCATGCCCACATCGGGGCGTTTGCCCATGGGTTTGGTTTCCAGCATGGTGCTTTGCAGGCGCAAGGTGTCGCCGGGGTAGACGGGTTTGAGCCATTTGATGCCTTCCAGTCCGGGTGAGCCCAGGCTGGAGGTTTCGCACAGGAAGTTGGTCACCATCAGCCGCATGGCCATCGAACAGGTGTGCCAGCCGCTGGCCGACAGGGCGCCAAAGACCGAGGCTTTGGCCGCTTCGTCGTCCAGGTGAAAGGGTTGTGGGTCGAACTGTGTGGCGAAGGCGATGATTTCTTCACGGGTCGGGGTGATGGTGCCGAGGTCGCGCACCTGGCCCACCGCAAAATCTTCCCAGTAATACTTGATCTGTGGCATCAGCGGCCTCCGGAAACGTCCAAGAAACTCATGGTGGTGTAACTGGCGCTGTCACTCAGCAGCCAGACGATGGCCTCGGCGACCTCTTCGGCGCTGCCGCCGCGCTGGGCGGGCACCAGGTGTTGCAGGTCTTTCACGCGGTTGGGCAGGCCGCCCGAAGCGTGGATTTCGGTTTCAATCAGCCCTGGGCGTACCGCGTTGACGCGGATGCCCTCGGCGGCCACTTCCTTGGACAAGCCGATGGTGAAGGCGTCGATCGCGCCTTTGGCAGCGGCATAGTCCACATATTGGTAGGGTGAGCCCAGACGCGAAGCGGCGCTGGACACGTTGACGATGCTGCCGCCATCGCCGCCATAGCGGGTGCTCATGCGGCGCACGGCTTCTCGGGCACAAATGAGGCTGCCGATCACGTTGATGTCGAACATGCGTTTCCAGCGGGCCACGCTCATTTCGTCCACCCTGGCCGCGACATCGACCACACCAGCGTTGTTGACCAAGCCCGACAAGCGGCCCAGCTTGGCATCGATGTGTTCGAACATCCGCAGCACTTGCGCTTCGTCGGCCACATCGGCTTGGACCGACATGGCTTGTCCGCCCGATGCGCGTATCTGGCGAACCACTTCATCGGCGGCCAGTGAGTTGGCGGTGTAGTTCACGGCCACGGCCCATCCCTGCTGGGCTGCCAAAAGGGCCGTAGCGGCTCCGATACCCCGGCTGCCGCCGGTCACCAACAAGACCTTGTTCATGGCATGTCTCCTGCAAAAATTCGTGATGGCGGGTACAACCGCTGTTTTGTTCAAAGATTACACAACAGACAAGGAGACAGCATGGGTCGCACAGTGGACTATTACTTCGCCCCGCAAAGCCCTTGGGCTTATTTGGGTCACCAACGACTGGCCGACATCGTGCAGCGCACCGGTGCCACGGTGCACGTGATGCCGATCGACTTGGGCGGCAAGGTGTTCCCGATTTCGGGGGGCTTGCCTTTGGGGCAGCGTGCGCCGCAGCGTCAAGCCTACCGGTTGGTGGAGTTGCAGCGCTTTAGCCAGTTGCTGAATGCGCCGCTGAACCTCAAACCCAAATACTTTCCCGTGGGCGGTGATGACGCGGCACGCCTGATCATTGCGGCCGACTTGGCTCGCGGTGCTCAGGCTGCCATGGCGATGGCGGGCGCGATTTTGGCGGCTTGCTGGGCCCAAGAGCGCAACATGGCCGATGACAAAGTGCTGGTCGAATTGCTGCAAGAGCAGGGCTTGCCCGCCAGCTTGCTGGAGCAGTCGCATAGCCAGGCTGTTCAGGTGCGCTACGAAACCTATACCCAAGCAGCGATTGATGCCGGTGTGTTTGGTGCACCCAGTTATGTCGTGGATGGCGAGATTTTTTGGGGTCAGGACCGACTCGACTTTGTCGAGCGTGCGTTGGCCCGTTGAGGTGCTTGGACTGATTTCTGGAGTTGAAAATGGGAATGATGATGGAATTGAAATCTGCGGACGGCACAGCGGTGCCTGCTTATGTCGCCAGCCCAGTGGGCGCACCCAAGGGCGCGGTGGTGGTGATCCAGGAGATTTTTGGCGTCAACAGTCACATCCGCAACGTGGCCGACGGTTATGCCGCAGAGGGGTATCTGGCCGTGGCCCCAGCGGCCTTCCACCGCGTCAAGCCAGGTGTTGAGCTGGGGTACACGGATGCCGATATGGGTGAGGGTTTTGGCTACAAAACGGCGGTGGAAGCTTTGCCTGCGCCCGGTGTGATGCAGGACATTCAGGCAGCGATTGACCATGCGGCGCGGGCCTCGGGTGGCAAGGTCGGCATCGTCGGGTATTGCTGGGGCGGTTTGTTGACCTGGCGTGCGGCCTGCACTTTGAAGGGCTTGAGCGCAGCGGTGCCCTATTACGGTGGTGGCGTGACGAACGAAGTCGAAATCGCCCGTCAGTCCCGAGTGCCGGTGTTGGCGCACTTTGCAGAAGAAGACAAGTGGATTTCCTTGGATTCGGTCGAGGCTTTCAAAAAGGCCCACCCGCAGGTGCAGGTGTTCACCTATGCAGCGCACCATGGCTTCAATTGCGACCAGCGCGGTGCTTGGCATGCACCGTCGGCCCAATTGGCGCGTGAACGCACGCTGGCGTTTTGGGCTCAGCACTTGGGCTGAAACGGGGTCTTTTCAGAGGGCTCAATCGCCCGTGCGTGCCAGATAGCGTTTGCGCCAGAACACCAGGCCCATGGTGCTGGCGATCATGCCCATTCCGCCCATGGTCCACCAAAAAGCGCTGGCTTGGTGCAGCCAAGGCATGAACTCAAAGTTCATACCGAACACGGCAGCGATCAGGTTCAGCGGCAAAAAAATAGCGGTCAGCGCCGTCAGGGTACGCATGATGTCGTTGGTGCGGTTGCCTTGGACGTTGAAGTGCATTTGTACGGCGGTTTCGGTGTTGTGCTCCAAGCGGCGAACGTGTTGCACCACGCGGTCAATGTGCTCCAGCACGTCGCGGCTTCGGATCTTGAGCAGTTCGTGTTCCCGTTCGGCAATGTGATCCTGGGCTACCCGCCAGCTGTCGAGCGATTCGGTCCAGCTTTGCATGGCGGTGTGTTGGTCGTCACACAGGGCTTCCAGTTGATGCAGCGCCATGCGGGCGTGCAGCAAGGCGTCCCAGCGGCTAAAGCGCGTGCGCGGGTGCAGCAGTTCGGCTTGCCAGTGGTCGAGCTGGCGACTCAGTTCGCGACGCAGGTCCAGATAACCGTCGACCATGTGGCTGACGATGCGCAGCATCATGTCGGCCGGGTTATGCGGCACGCCGCGTGCGCCGGTTGAGCGGGCATCTGTCGCATCGTGCGCTTGGGTGCTGGCGAGCAGTCGGGCGGCGTAGGCCTCACGCACCGCGCAGTCCGCCGGGTGCACGCTGAGCAAAACCCGGTCGAATACCGCAAAGCCCACCGGACTGGTGTCGATGCGTTGCAGCACGGGCGGGCCTGGACGTTTGCTGGTGTGCAAGCCAAGGCCATTGGCAGGCGTGGCCTCGGCACTGTCCGGGCGCTGGGCCAGTCGCCTGAACACCATCAGGTCGTAATGCGAGCTGTAGTCAAACCGTGAAGGGATCTGAGCATTCAGCAGGTCGGAGACGTGCAAATCCACCAAGGGTTGACCTGTCAACTCTTCGAGACGGGTCTGAATGGACGACAGGTCTGATTGAAACTGTTCTCGCGAACAGGCAATCCAGACATAACCGTGCTCAGGCAGTTGCTGGGGCAAGCTCAACCCGGCTTGAACCTGCGCACCCGAAATGCTGAAGACCCGCATGAGGGTCTCAGCCTTGGCGGATGAGTCGAGCCGCGTCGCGGGCGAAATAGGTCAGCACTCCGTCGGCGCCTGCGCGCTTGAAGGCCAGCAGGCTTTCCATCATCACCAAATCGTGGTCAAGCCAGCCGTTTTGCGCAGCCGCTTTCAGCATGGCGTATTCGCCAGACACCTGGTAAGCAAAGGTGGGCACCTTGAACTCGTCTTTGACGCGGCGCACGATGTCCAAGTACGGCATGCCGGGCTTGACCATGACCATGTCCGCGCCTTCGGCCAGGTCCATGGCGACTTCGCGCAGTGCTTCGTCGCTGTTGCCGGGGTCCATCTGGTAGACCTTTTTGTTGCTCTTGCCCAGGTTGCCCGCCGAGCCGACCGCGTCGCGGAAGGGACCATAAAAGGCGCTGGCGTACTTGGCGCTGTAGGCCATGATGCGGGTGTGGACCAAGCCTCGGGCTTCGAGCGCCTGACGGATCGCGCCGATGCGTCCGTCCATCATGTCGCTGGGCGCGACCATGTCCACGCCCGCTTCGGCTTGGGTCAGCGCTTGTTGCACCAGCACGGCGGTGGTTTCGTCGTTCAGGATGTAGCCGGTCTCGTCCAGCAGGCCGTCTTGGCCGTGGCTGGTGAAGGGGTCGAGCGCCACATCGGTCATCACGCCCAACTCGGGAAAGCGCTTTTTCAGCTCGCGCACCACACGCGGCACTAGACCGTCGGGGTTCATGGCTTCGCGTCCGGTCGGGTCCTTGAGGCTGGCGTCGATTACCGGAAACAGCGCCATGACCGGGATGCCAAGCTTCACACAGTCTTCAGCAACGGGCAGCAACAGGTCCAGACTCAGGCGTTCCACGCCGGGCATGGAGCCCACGGCTTGGCGCTGGTTCTGACCGTCCAGCACGAAGACGGGGTAGATGAGGTCATGTGGCGTGACCTGGTGTTCGCGCACCAAGTTGCGGGTGAATTCGTCACGGCGCAGGCGTCGTGGGCGGCTCAAGGGGAATGGGGCGACGGGGTTCATATTGAAAATTGTGCCTGAAGTCGTGTCGAGCAAGCAAAGTTCAGCTTTTGCCCGGTCGTTTGAGGCGATATCCATCCAACAATTGGCAAAAACAACATAAAAACTAAAAATAAACTTGTTAGTGATTTTGTTATTTGATAAATTCCCCCCCGGGCAGCTTGCTGCCTCCCGCTTTTCCTCCCTGAGCGGGGCCTTGATGCGGTAACGCTAACGGGCTTCTCACCCTCGGCCTTGTGCCGGGGGTTTTTTTTTGCGTTCGCACACCCTTTGCGCAGGTCCAGCCATCTCTGACTACACTTGCACCATGCTCTGGATCAAAGCCCTTCACATCGTCTTCATCGCCAGCTGGTTTGCCGGCTTGTTTTATTTGCCGCGCATTTTTGTCAATCTGGCCATGGTGGAGCCAGGATCGGTGGCCGAGCGGGAGCGCCTGCTGCTGATGGCTCGCAAGTTGTACCGTTTCATGACCATTTTGGCCATTCCCGCTCTGGCCTTGGGTTTATGGTTGTGGCTTTACTACGGCATTGGCAAAGGTCCCGGACAGGGCTGGATGCATGCCAAGCTGGCCATCGTGGTGGCTTTGATGGGCTACCACCATGGTTGTGGCGTCATTCTTCGAAAATTCACCCAAGGGCAAATGCAACGCAGCCACGTGTGGTTTCGCTGGTTCAACGAGGCACCGGTGCTCATGATGTTGGCGGCCGTGATCCTGGTGGTCGTTAAACCCTTTTAAGGCCTTGGCATGCGCACCCCTCACCTGCGCAAAACGGCAGCTTGGCCCTTGGTGTGGATTTATGCCATCTTGATTGTTTACGCCAGTCTGTACCCCTTTGACAGCTGGCGCATTCAAGGCATTGCCCCTTGGGCTTTTCTGACGGCACCCTTGCCCCGCTACTGGACAGGGTTTGATGTGCTCGCCAATGTGGTGGGCTATGCGCCTTTTGGCTTTTTGCTGGCTTTGGCACTGCACAGAACACGACCCCATGGACCAGTCATTGGTTTGACCACCTTGGTGGCGGCCACGCTGTCGTTGACGATGGAGTCTTTGCAAATGTTTTTGCCGGTGCGAGTGCCTTCCAATGTGGACGCCGCCTTGAACATTTCAGGGGCTTTTGCTGGTGCTGTGACCGCCCGCGCATTGGAGTGGGTGGGCGTGTTGGACCGTTGGAGCCGCTTTCGTGACCGTTGGTTTGTGCC
The DNA here is from genome assembly GCA_017986605.1 of Limnohabitans sp. GTDB lineage: Bacteria > Pseudomonadota > Gammaproteobacteria > Burkholderiales > Burkholderiaceae_C > Limnohabitans_A. Next base: position 6,544 of record JAGNVG010000052.1, on the reverse strand, counting down.
CGATGCCAGTGGGGCGATGGCGTTGCTGGCTGTGTGGCCCTTGGCTTTGTTGTTCCCAGTCCCCGTGACCTTTGGGCTGGGGCAGGTGTTGGAGCGGGTGGAGGTGGCTTTGGCCCACGTGCTGGAAGACTCGCTGTTGCTGGAATGGTTGCCATTGCGTGAGGTGGAGTTGCAGCCTTTATTGCCTGTCAGCGAAATCCTGTGTGTCGCCATTGGCTTGTTGTTGCCCTGTTTGTTGGCCTTCGGAGTGCTGCGTGAATGGCGACAACGCATCATGGCGGCCGTGTGTTTGGTGTTGGTCGGATTCATGGCCAGTGCCTTGTCCGCTGCGCTCACTTACGGACCCGCCCATGCCTGGGATTGGATCAGTACCGAGGTCTTGGTGGGCTTGGCGCTGGCCATCGTGATCATGGCCGCGCTGTCGTTCAGTGCGGCGCGGGTGTGTTGGGTGCTGGCGCTGGCCGCTTTGGTTTGGCAAATCAGCTTGCTCAACAACGCTTCGGCAGATGCTTACTTTGCCTTGACGCTTCAAACCTGGGAGCAAGGTCGGTTTATCCGCTTTCATGGCCTGATCCAGTGGCTGGGTTGGCTGTGGCCCTATGCCTTGCTGCTCTATTTGATGAGTCGGCTGTCTTCCACTGACCGTACGAACGATCAGTGATGGCGCATCCGCCTAGAATTAAGGTATGAGCTCAGAAAACGCCGCCCCTTACTTCAAACGCCACATCTTTTTTTGCCTGAACGAGCGCAAAAACAACGAGGCCTGTTGTGCACAACAAGGCGCACAAGCCGCCTTCGACCATTGCAAAAGCCGGGTCAAAGACTTGGGGCTGGCTGGACCGGGCCAAGTGCGCGTCAACAAGGCGGGTTGCCTGGACCGTTGCGCTGGCGGTCCGGTGGCAGTGGTGTATCCCGAAGGCGTCTGGTATACCTATGTCGACCAAACCGACATCGACGAAATCGTTGAATCCCACCTGAAAAATGGCCAGGTCGTTGAGCGATTGGTGACGCCAGCGCATCTGGGGCGCTGATGAATTCCGCCACCCAATCCGTGACGTTTCAAGGACAGTCCGGAGCCATCGAAGCCTTGTGCGACGCACCCGTAGGCGGTGTGGTGCGAGGCACGGCGGTCATTGCCCATCCTCATCCCTTGTTTGGCGGCACCATGCAAAACAAAGTTGTGCAAACCCTGGCCAGGGCGTTTGTGCAATGCGGTTGGCAGGCTGTGCGGTTCAATTTTCGAGGTGTGGGCGCCAGTGCAGGCATTTATGACGAAGGACGCGGCGAGGCGACCGATATGTTGGCCCTGATCGACCAAGTGGCCGCTGAAGGTCCTTTGGCTTTGGCGGGATTTTCATTTGGCGCTTATGTCACCAGCCATGTAGTGCAGTCTTTGGCCCCTGTGCGCAATTTGGAGAAGCTGGTCCTGGTGGGCACGGCGGCCTCACGCTTTGCCGTTGCGCCCATTGCGCCCGAGTTGCACGAGAAGACCCTGGTGCTGCATGGCGAACAAGATGACACGGTGCCGTTGGTCAGCGTGATGGATTGGGCCCGTCCTCAATCTTTGCCTGTGACTGTGATTCCCGGGGTCGAACATTTCTTTCACGGACAACTCCCCCGTCTCAGAAGTTTGGTTGAGCGCCACCTTCGCGCCTGATTTCGGAGACACCGCTTCGCCAAGCTGCTCCAAGACGAAAAGACACCAATTTATGACCACATTTTTCAAAACTTGGGTGGCGACTGTGCTGGCCATGTGTGCTTTGAGTCTGCATGCACAAATGCCCCAGCCCCCCGAGGTCGCGGCGAAAGCCTATTTGTTGATCGATGTCACAGCCAACCAGGTGTTGGCGGCCAAAGACCCCGATATGTCGGTTGAGCCCGCCTCGTTGACCAAGTTGATGACGGCCTACTTGGTGTTTGACGCACTGAAGTCCCGCAAAATAGATCTCACACAGACCCTGCCTGTCTCCGAGCGGGCCTGGAAAATGCCGGGTTCGCGCATGTTCATTGACCCCAAAATGCGGGTGCCAGTTGAAGATTTGATCAAAGGCATGATTGTTCAGTCTGGCAATGACGCCACGGTGGCATTGGCTGAAGGCGTGGGCGGTAGCGTTGAACGTTTTGTCCAGCTGATGAACGATCAGGCCAAGGTTTTGGGCATGAGGAACTCCAGTTACCGCAATCCTGAGGGCTTGCCGGAGGTGGGCCATACCACCACAGCCCGTGACCTGGCCACTTTGGCCAGCCGATTGATGCGTGATTTTCCGGAATATGTCTCGTATTACGCGATCAAAAAGTACCGTTATGCGGGAACACCCGCTGCCAATGACAGCAACCGCAATTTGTTGTTGTTTCGAGACCCCACTGTGGATGGTTTGAAAACAGGGCACACCAACGCGGCGGGTTATTGCCTGGTGGCCACGGCCAAACGAGAGTTTCCTAATGTGGGGTCCCGTCGTCTTTTGTCCATCGTGTTGGGGGCTGACAGTGAAAACGCCCGTGCCAACGAAAGCCAGAAGCTGCTGAACTGGGGCTACACCGCATTTGACGCCGTCAAGCTCTTCGATGCCGGGGTGCCCGTGCTCAGTCCGTCTGTCTGGAAAGGCAAAACCCCTGTTTTGAAGCTGGGCGCTTTCCAGCCGCTGGTGGTGGCCGTGCCTGCCGGTGCTGCCGCTCAGATCAAGACGCAGGTGGCTCGCCCGGACCCTTTGGTCGCACCTTTTTCCAAAGGGCAGGCCGTGGGCACTTTGAAGGTGATGCGCGGCGAGCAGGCTTTGCTGGATGTGCCCTTGGTGGTGCTGGAGCCCGTGGAACAGGCGGGCGTGCTGGGCCGGGCGTGGGACGCAGTGCGTCTGTGGATCAAGTGACGCCCAGGGAGTCATTCCTGCTCATTTGTGGATAACTTGCCACCAGCCCGCTAGGCGGTTATACTGGCGGGCTTTTCCGCTTTTGGGGCGGAGAAGTTTCTTTTGTCTTTTTAAACGTTTAGGGACGTTACAAACAATGCCAACCATCAATCAATTGGTGCGTCAGGGGCGCGAGGTCGAAACGATCAAGTCCAAAAGCCCTGCGATGCAAAACTCTCCACAGCGTCGTGGTGTCTGCACCCGTGTGTACACCACAACGCCAAAAAAGCCTAACTCCGCTCTGCGTAAAGTTGCCAAAGTGCGCTTGACCAACGGTTTTGAGGTCATCTCCTACATCGGCGGTGAAGGCCACAACCTGCAGGAGCACTCTGTTGTTCTGGTGCGCGGTGGTCGTGTCAAGGATTTGCCAGGTGTGCGTTACCACATTGTCCGTGGTTCGCTGGACTTGCAAGGCGTGAAAGACCGCAAGCAGTCTCGCTCCAAGTACGGTGCGAAGAAGCCAAAGGCCAAGTAAGCCCTTTCGGGTTGAAATTTTTCGGTGCTGTTTCCCGCGTGGCGCGGTGATTCAGCGAAGTGACCCGAAGCCCGGAATTGTCCAGGTGGGTCGAGTAAGTGAGTGTTTTGAATAACGCTCGCGGTGTCTGAAAAGACGCCAACTGAAGCAATATGAGGTGAAATATGCCACGTCGTCGCGAAGTCCCTAAACGTGAAATCCTGCCGGATCCCAAGTTCGGTAATGTCGAATTGTCCAAGTTCATGAACGTGATCATGGAAGGCGGCAAAAAAGCTGTTGCCGAGCGCATCATTTACGGTGCCCTCGACAACATGGAAAAGAAAACAGGCAAAGACCCTGTGGAACTCTTCTCCATCGCCATCAACAACGTCAAGCCCATGGTGGAAGTGAAATCCCGCCGCGTGGGTGGTGCGAACTACCAGGTGCCTGTTGAAGTGCGCCCTGTTCGTCGCTTGGCCCTGTCGATGCGCTGGATCAAAGAAGCCGCTCGCAAGCGCGGTGAAAAGTCCATGGCCCTGCGCTTGGCCAACGAGTTGCTCGAGGCCAACGAAGGCCGCGGCGGTGCCATGAAAAAGCGTGACGAAGTTCACCGCATGGCCGAAGCCAACAAGGCGTTCTCGCACTTCCGCTTCTGATGCACACGGGTTTCATCAAGAAACCCGACACTTTCAGAAGCCAGCCCGCTGGCCCCAAAAGGGGTGGCGGGCTTTGGTACTTAATCATTGGAGAAATAAATGGCTCGCACTACCCCTATCGAGCGCTATCGCAACATTGGTATTTCGGCTCACATTGACGCCGGCAAAACCACAACGACTGAGCGTATTCTTTTTTATACCGGCGTGAACCACAAGATTGGTGAAGTGCACGACGGCGCTGCCACCATGGACTGGATGGAGCAAGAGCAAGAGCGTGGCATCACGATCACCTCTGCTGCGACCACCTGCTTCTGGAAAGGCATGGACGGCTCTTTCGAAGACCACCGCATCAACATCATCGACACCCCTGGCCACGTGGACTTCACCATTGAAGTTGAGCGTTCCATGCGTGTTCTGGACGGTGCTTGCATGGTTTACTGTGCTGTGGGCGGCGTGCAGCCCCAGTCTGAAACCGTGTGGCGTCAGGCCAACAAGTACAAAGTGCCACGTTTGGCCTTTGTGAACAAGATGGATCGTACTGGTGCCAACTTCTTCAAAGTTGTGGAGCAAATGAAGTTGCGCCTGAAGGCCAACCCCGTGCCAATCGTGATCCCAATCGGCGCTGAAGAAAACTTCACCGGCGTGGTTGACTTGCGCAAGATGAAAGCCATCATCTGGGACGAAGCTTCCCAGGGCATGAAGTTCACCTTCGAAGAAATCCCAGCCGAATTGCTCGAGACCGCCAAAGAGTGGCGTGAGAAGATGGTGGAAGCTGCTGCTGAAGCCTCTGAAGAGTTGATGAACAAGTACCTTGAAGAAGGCGACTTGACCGAAGAAGAAATTACACACGGCCTGCGCGTTCGCACCATCAACAGCGAAATCCAGCCCATGTTGTGCGGTACAGCGTTCAAGAACAAAGGCGTGCAGCGCATGCTGGACGCAGTTCTCGAATTGATGCCTTCGCCATTGGACGTGAAAGCGATCAAGGGTTACGACGAAGAAGAGCAGGAAATCACACGTAAAGCCGACGACGAAGAGAAGTTCTCTGCTTTGGCATTCAAGTTGATGACCGATCCGTTTGTGGGTCAGTTGACTTTCGTTCGCGTGTACTCCGGCGTTCTGAAGAAGGGCGACACCGTGTACAACGCGGTGCGTGGCAAGAAAGAGCGTATCGGCCGTATCGTGCAGATGCACGCCAACAACCGTGAAGAAGTCGACGAAATCCGTGCGGGCGACATCGCTGCTTGCGTGGGCTTGAAAGACGTCACCACCGGCGAAACCTTGTGCGATCCAAACGCCGTGATCACACTCGAGCGCATGGTGTTCCCTGACTCCGTGATCCGTCAAGCTGTTGAGCCTAAGACCAAGGCTGACCAGGAAAAAATGGGCATTGCTTTGTCCCGCCTGGCTGCTGAAGATCCATCTTTCCGCGTGCAAACCGACGAAGAGTCGGGTCAGACCATCATTGGTGGTCAGGGCGAATTGCACCTGGAAATCATCGTGGACCGCATGAAGCGTGAATTCGGTGTGGAAGCCAACGTGGGCAAGCCTCAAGTGGCTTACCGCGAAACCATCCGCAAGACCGTGGACGAAGCCGAAGGCAAGTTCGTGCGTCAGTCCGGTGGTAAGGGTCAATACGGCCACGTGGTTCTGAAGGTCGAGCCTCAAGAGCCTGGCAAGGGCTTTGAATTCGTTGACGCCATCAAGGGCGGTGTGGTTCCTCGCGAATACATTCCTGCTGTGGAAAAAGGCGTGATCGAAGCTTTGGGTCAAGGCGTGTTGGCGGGCTACCCCGTTGTGGACGTCAAGGTCACCCTGCACTTCGGTTCTTACCACGACGTGGACTCGAACGAAATGGCCTTCAAGATGGCTGCCATCTTTGGTTTCAAAGAAGGTTGCCGCAAAGCCCAGCCCGTGATTCTGGAGCCGATGATGGCTGTGGAAGTCGAGACACCTGAAGACTACGCCGGTAACGTGATGGGCGATTTGTCCTCACGTCGTGGCATGGTCCAGGGCATGGACGACATGGTCGGTGGCGGTAAAGCCATCAAGGCCGAAGTGCCTTTGTCCGAAATGTTCGGTTATTCGACCACACTGCGCTCGATGTCCCAAGGCCGTGCAACGTACACGATGGAATTCAAGCACTACGCTGAAGCTCCACGTAACGTGGCCGAAGCCATTGTGGCTTCACGCGCAAAATAAAAGACGGTGTGCCGGACCCAATTCGCTTGCGAATTTGCTCGGCCACCTCTGACTGGAAACAGTCAGATCTGAAAGTTCAGAAACTGTCTGCGATCAAGTGCCACTCTGTGCCCGTGCGGAGTGATCAAGCAACCTGATGCAAACATAAAACCAACACACGGGCATTGCTCTTTTTAAGGATTGAAAAATGGCTAAGGAAAAATTCGAACGGACCAAACCCCACGTGAACGTGGGCACCATCGGTCACGTTGACCACGGCAAAACCACACTGACTGCTGCCATCACCACCGTGTTGGCTGCCAAGTTCGGCGGTGCTGCCAAAGCGT
>JAGNVG010000151.1 GCA_017986605.1 Limnohabitans sp. | reverse complement strand
TCGGCGCGCCAAGTTTTGAGGTTGATGTAGCGCACCATCGCGTCCTGGCCCAGGTTGGCGGCTGCTGGGCCAGGTGCACTGCGTGTGCGGCTCTTTTTGTCGGCGCGCTGGCTGGTGCTTTCGCGCAATTGCACCGGCACGTCGCCTTTGAGCACTGCGCGAGATGCTTCGGTCAGGTGCAGCGTGCTGAAACCGTCTTCGGTGTGCACATGCAAAGCGCCAATGGCGATCAATTGCCGCATCACGGCGCGCAGTTGCTGCTCGCTGTATTCGGCCCCCAATCCAAAGGTGCTGATGCTTTCGTGGCCGCGTTGCACCACCTTCTCGGTCTTCTTGCCGCGCACGATGTCCATGGTGTGGCCCGCGCCAAAGTGGTGGCCGCTGCTTTGTTGCGTGCGGTACACGGTGGACAGCAGTTTGCGTGCCGCATCGGTGCCGTCCCAGACTTCGGGCGGGTTCAGGCAGTTGTCGCAATTGCCGCAAAACGGCATGTACACGCCAGCTGAGCTGTCGGTTTGCCCTTTGTAGGTTTCGCCAAAGTAACTCAACAAGCGCACGCGGCGGCAGTCGGTCGCTTCGGCCAGGGCCAGCAAGGCGTCGAGCTTGCCGCGCATGACCTGCTTGAACTCTTCGCCCGCAGGGCTTTCGTCGATCATGCGGCGCTGGTTCACCACGTCTTGCAGGCCATAGGCCATCCAGGCGTCAGATGCCAGACCGTCGCGTCCGGCGCGCCCCGTTTCTTGGTAATAGCCTTCGATGTTTTTGGGCATGTCCAAGTGCGCCACAAAGCGCACATCGGGCTTATCGATGCCCATGCCAAAGGCCACGGTGGCGACCATCACCACGCCTTCTTCGCGCAAAAATTCGTTTTGGTGGCGCTGGCGCATGCCCGCGTCCAGACCCGCGTGGTAGGGCAGCGCATGGATGCCCGACTCGCACAACATGGCCGCGATCTCTTCCACCCGCTTGCGCGACTGGCAATAGACCACGCCCGCTTCTTCGGGGTGTTCGCGTTCGATGAAGCGCAGCAGCTGGGTACTGGCGTCTTTTTTCTCGACGATGGTGTAACGGATGTTGGGCCGGTCAAAGCTGCTGATGAACAGCTTGGCGCTTTCCAGTTGCAGGCGCTCAACGATGTCGGCACGCGTGAGCCCATCGGCCGTGGCCGTGAGCGCCACACGCGGCACGCTGGGGTAGCGCTCGTGCAGCACCGACAGGCCCCGGTACTCGGGGCGGAAGTCGTGGCCCCATTGGCTCACGCAATGTGCTTCGTCGATCGCAAACAGGCTCAGCAGTCCGCGTTCGAGCAGCGAATCCATCTGGGCCAAAAACCGGCCGTTGGTCACGCGCTCGGGGGCGGCATACAGCAGCGTGATTTCGCCGCGCAGCAAGCGCCGCTCGATGTCGCTGGCTTCTTCGCTGGTGAGGGTGGAGTTGAGAAACGCGGCGCTCACGCCCGCTTCGTGCAGCGCACCCACTTGGTCGTGCATCAGCGCGATCAGCGGCGAGACCACCACGGTGATGCCTTGGCCTGCCCGCTGGCGCGCAATGGCCGGGATTTGGTAGCACAGCGATTTGCCCCCGCCCGTGGGCATGAGCACCAGCGCATCGCCCCCAGCCGCCACATGGTCGATGATGGCTTGCTGCGGGCCGCGAAAGGCGTCGTAGCCAAAAATTTCGCGCAGGATGGGGAGGTGGGGGGACACAGGGGTTTGACGGGCTTTTTGAAGGCCTGATTGTCCGCTATTGGGGTACGGGTCTTTCAGAGGCTAACGGAGATCCTGTCATACCCGCGAACGCGGGTATCCATGGCAAACAAAGTCATGGACCCCCGATCAAGTCGGGGGTGACAAATACAGATCTTTCAGGGGGTACGCCCAAATCGTCACCCTGTGCCCACGCCCAGCCACCCACACAAGACCATGGGCTGCGCAGCCAGTACCCACAAGTTCAGGGGTCACCATCAGCTTTTGGAAGGGGGCGGCGGCGGGCGACGATTTCTGTGTACCCGCAGCATGAGGAGCCCGCCGCCGGCCCCTTCCAATTGCGCACCACAAACGCGAGGCCTTGGACTGGCAGCTTCCCGACATGAAACGCAGCATGCAGACCCAAGCGTTACCATCCCAGCCCATGCACACCTCCGCCCTTGTCCTGTTTTCTGGTGGTCAGGACTCCACCACCTGCCTGGCCCACGCCTTGGCCCGTTACGACCGCGTCGAAACCCTGGCCTTTGACTACGGCCAGCGCCACAAAGTGGAACTGGACGCCCGCCTGAATGTGTTGGCCGCGATCAAGGCGCGCTTTCCGCAATGGGCCCCCAAGATGGGTGAAGACCATTTGCTCGACGCAAGCATCCTGGGCCAGATCAGCGAAACGGCCCTGACCCGCGACACGGCCATCGAGATGGAAAGTTCGGGCCTGCCCAACACCTTTGTGCCGGGGCGCAACCTGCTGTTCCTCACGCTGGCTGCCGCGCTGGCCTACCGCCGGGGCTTGCAGGTCATCGTCACAGGCGTGTGCGAGACCGATTTTTCGGGCTACCCCGACTGCCGCGACGACACCATGAAAGCCATGCAAGTGGCCCTGTCGCTGGGCATGGACCGCAAGTTGTTGATCGAAACCCCGCTCATGTGGATCGACAAAGCCCAGACCTGGCAACTGGCGCACGACCTGGGCCAAAAGGCCGATGCCCAAAACGGCGGTCAGGCCTTGGTGGACTTGATCGTGGAGCACACCCACACCTGCTACTTGGGTGAGCGCACCCAGCGCCACGACTGGGGCTATGGATGCGGCCAGTGCCCGGCGTGCCAGCTCAGGGCGGCGGGGTTTGCGCGTTACGTTCAGGCCTGAAGGCTGGGCACACAGGCCTCATCGGCCTGTGTTTGTGTTCCCCGTGCCCAGTGCATGCCGTTGCGCAAAACGTGCGCATGCGCCTTGCAACCAGTCGGCAAAGGCCTCGCGTGCGGGGTGTTTGGCGCTGCCCGGGGGCAGCAGCAGGTAATAGGCCGAGGCATGCGCACATTCGTGCGCATGGGCGGGCACCAGCTCGTGGCGCTGCAACAGGTTGTCAGCGATGGATCGGCGGCTGAGCGCTACGCCCAGGCCCTGACGCGCGGCTTCGAGCAGGTGCGTCGAGTCGGTAAAGGTCATCTGCGCGGGTGGCCGCTGCACCCCGCTGTGGGCCTCAGACAGGTCGGCCAGCCAGCTGGCCCAGTTTTCGCTGGCGTGCAGCAAAGGCAGTTGCAGCAGCTGTTGCAGGGTTTGCGGGGGCTCGGGCCCCAATAAAGCGGGTGAGGCCAGCAGCAACAAGCTGTCACCCATCAGGGGGCGCACCTCGACCTCTGGCCAGCGGCCATGGCCAAAGCGGATGGCGCAGTCCACCTGGCCCTCGTTCAAATCGACATAGTCCATGGAGCCATGCAATTGCAGCCGCACATGCGGGTGCCAGCGGGTGAAGTCGGCCAGTCGGGGCAACAGCCAGCCATTGGCAAAGGAGGGCAACACCGCCACACGCAGGTCCTGAGTTTGCTGAATCGGTCGGTGGCTGCGCACGCGCTCGGTCACGTCCACGATGTCTTGCAGCGCTTGGCGCACCTGGTAGCCGTAGATGCGGCCCGTGTCGGTCAGCGTCCAGCGGCGGCCGTTGCGCTCGATCAGCGGGGCCTCCAAAAATTCTTCCAGCGCCCGGATCTGGTGACTGACCGCGCCGGGCGTGAGTTTGAGTTCTTCGGCCGCAGCATTCACCGAGCCCAGCCGCACCCAGGCGGCAAAGGCGCGCAAAGCGGGCAGGGGCGGGGCGCGGCCGGTCATGTCAATGGAATTCGCTGAGTGCTCGAAAAAAATGAAGCCAGGCAACGCATGGCGATGCCTAGACTGAACAGCGTTGGGCCTTCTCGGGCGCAGCGCTTTCAAAGTTTATCAAGGAACCTTTCATGCTCATCGACGACCTGCGCGCCTTTTTGGCCGATTATTTTGAAGTCCTGCAAACCCAGGACATGGCCCTGTTTGCCCGGGTGTTTCACAAAGACTGCGTGCTGTATTCGCAGCAAGACGGCCAGTTGGTCGTGCGCCCTTATGCGGTCTACCGCGAGATGGTGCAGGGCCGCCAGTCGCCCGCATCGGGGGGCTACCCGCGCGATGAACAAGTCCTGCTGCTGGATGTGCTGTCGCCCACCATGGCGCTGGTCAAAGTGCGGCTGCGCCTGTTTGACAACATCATGGAAGACCACCTGAACCTGATGCACCACGAAGGCCGGTGGATGATTTATGCCAAGCATTTTTACCGGGTTGGCAGTGCGGTCTGAGTGGGCACTGCGTGTGCGGCCGGGTCTTTAAAATCGCTGGCATGAATCGCCCCTTGCTGTCGCCCGGTCTGCCGCCTGAAGTTTTCGGCGCGTGGTACTGGCTTAAAAAAGAACTGCAAGACTTTTGCAGCGCCCAAAACTGGCCCA
>JAGNVG010000150.1 GCA_017986605.1 Limnohabitans sp. | reverse complement strand
GCGTGACCGAAGTCGGGAAAGACTACGACACCCACCACATCGTGCTCGATTTCGGCAACCTGCCTTTCCCGGTGCTCGAAGGCCAATCGATTGGCATCTTGCCTCCCGGCGAAGACGCCAAAGGCAAGCCGCACCATGCGCGCCAATACTCGATTGCCAGCCCCCGCAACGGCGAGCGCCCAGGGCACAACAACCTGTCGCTGACCATCAAGCGCGTGCTCGAAGACCACGATGGCCAGCCCGTGCGCGGCGTGGGCTCCAACTACATGTGCGACCTCAATGTGGGCGACAAGGTGCAGGTGATCGGCCCGTTTGGCGCGAGCTTCCTCATGCCTAATCACCCCAAGAGCAACATCGTCATGATCTGCACAGGCACGGGCTCCGCCCCCATGCGCGCCATGACCGAATGGCGTCGCCGCTTGCGTTCCAGTGGCAAGTTCGAGGGTGGCAAGTTGATGCTGTTCTTTGGTGCCCGCACGCCTGCTGAGTTGCCGTACTTTGGCCCGCTCAACAACTTGCCCAAAGACTTCATCGACACCGAGTTTGCGTTTTCACGTGAAGAGGGCAAAGCCAAGCGCTACGTGCAAGACGCCCTGCGCGACCGCGCTGCCGATGTGGCCGCGCTGCTCAAAGACGGCAACACCTGTTTCTATGTGTGCGGTTTGAAGAGCATGGAAGAGGGCGTGGTCATGGCCTTGCGCGACATTGCGCAAAACGCCGGTCTGGACTGGGAAGCCATTGGTGGCGCGCTCAAGAAAGAAGGCCGTCTGCACCTGGAAACCTACTGAGCCAGTATGGCGAACGCCACCCACATCGGCCTGGACCAGGTTCGCCAGCAGCTGCGCCAACCGCGTTCGCAGCTCAAAGGCCGACAGGCCACGGGCGAAGCCCGTGCCGAGGTGCGGGCCTTGATCGGTGAGCCACCCACAAACGGTCACCGCCGTGACCTGCTGATTGAGCACCTTCATGCGCTGAACGACCACTTCCATGGTCTGTTCGAGCGCCACATCGTGGCGCTGGCGACCGAGATGCGCTTGTCGGTGGTGGAGGTGTTCGAGGTCGCTTCGTTCTACCACCACTTCGAGATTCTGAAAGACGATCAAGCTGCACCGCGCATCACCGTGCGGGTGTGCGACAGCCTGAGCTGCAGCTTGGCTGGCAGCGACAGCTTGCTGCGCCAATTGCAAAACGATTTGCAAAACAACGGGTCGGGTGTGAAGGTCGTGCCCGTGCCTTGTCTGGGCCGCTGCGAGCAGGCCCCGGCCGCGCAGGTCGGCCAGCGGGCTGTGGCGCATGCGACGGTTGAAGGGGTGACACAGCGTGTGGCTCAGAATCAGACGGCACCCAACGCCTTGCCCGACGCTATCGGCATGGACGCTTACCTCCAAGCTGGAGGCTACCAATTGGCCAAGCAAGTGGCCTCGGGTGAGCGCGAAGCCGAATCGGTGATCCAAATCCTGGAGTCTTCCGGTTTGCGGGGTTTGGGCGGCGCCGGTTTCCCGGCCGGGCGCAAATGGCGTATTGTGCGCAGCCAACCCGGGCCGCGCCTGATGGCCGTGAACATCGATGAGGGCGAGCCCGGCACCTTCAAGGACCGCACCTGTCTGGAAGCCGATCCGCACCGCTTTTTGGAGGGTGTGTTGATCGCCGCCAGCGTGGTGGGCTGCGAAGCGGTCTACATCTACCTGCGTGACGAATACCACGAAGCGCGTGTGCTGCTCACGCAAGCGCTGGCCCAATTGCAGGCCAATGCGCCTTGTGCTCTGCCGCGCATTGAACTGCGACGCGGCGCTGGGGCTTACATCTGCGGCGAAGAGTCCGCCATGATCGAAAGCATCGAAGGCAAGCGCGGTGAGCCGCGCCTGCGCCCGCCCTACATCGCCGAGGTCGGTCTGTTTGGTCGCCCCACGCTGGAGCACAACTTCGAGACGCTGTATTGGATTCGAGAACTGCTGGAGCAGGGCGCGGACAGCTTTGCATCGCATGGCCGCCATGGTCGCCAAGGCCTGCGCCGTTTCAGCGTGAGTGGTCGTGTCAAGCAGCCGGGCGTCAAGCTCGCGCCTGCCGGCATCACCTTGCGCGAGTTGGTGGACGAATACTGCGGTGGCATGGCCGAGGGGCACACGCTCTACGCTTACCTGCCCGGTGGGGCCAGCGGCGGTATTTTGCCCGCGCGCTTGGCCGATGTGCCGCTCGACTTTGACACCTTGCAGCCGCACGGCTGCTTCATCGGCTCGGCCGCCGTGATGGTGCTGGGCCAGCGCGACAGCGCCCGCGAAGCGGCCTTGAACGTGATGCGCTTTTTTGCGCACGAGAGCTGCGGGCAATGCACACCTTGCCGTGTGGGCACCGACAAAGCGGCGCAGCTCATGAGCGCTGAGGTCTGGGATGCCGACACCTTGCAAGATCTTGCGCAAGTCATGGGCGATGCGTCCATCTGCGGTCTGGGTCAGGCCGCGCCCAACCCGATCCGCTGCGTGCTGCAGTATTTCCCGCACGAAGTGGGGGCGGCATGAGCACCGTTCAATTCACCCTCAACGGCCAGTCTGTTGAAGCGCCAGCCGGAAAGAGCATTTTCAACATCGCCAAAGAGCTGGGCATCGCTATCCCGCACCTGTGCCACAAGGAAGGCCTTGCGCCCGACGGCAACTGCCGCGCCTGCGTGGTCGAGGTGGCCGGTGAACGCACACTCGCCCCCAGCTGCTGCCGTAGTGCCTCGCCCGGCATGCAGGTGCAAACAAACAGCGAACGCGCCGTCAAAAGCCAGAAGATGGTGCTGGAGATGCTGCTGGCCGACCTGCCCGAGCAGGGCCACAAATGGCTGGACGACCGGGCCGAAGCCCCGCATGGCGAATTGAGCCAATGGGCCGAGCACCACGGTGTGCAGTTGCGCCCTGCGCTGGCTGATCTGCGCCGCGAGACCGTGCCTGCCGACCTGTCGCACCCGGCCATGGCCGTGAACTTGGGCGCCTGCATCCAGTGCAACCGCTGTGAACGCGCGTGCCGAGACCTGCAGGTCAACGATGTGATTGGCCTGGCCTTTCGCGGTGCACACACGCAGGTGGTGTTCGACTTGGCCGACCCGATGGGCGGCAGCTCGTGTGTGGGCTGCGGCGAATGTGTGCAGGCCTGCCCCACAGGGGCCCTCATGCCCAAGAGCCACATGGGGCCGCAAAAGGTGGACCGCGAAGTCGACTCCGTCTGCCCGTTTTGCGGCGTGGGTTGCTTGGTGACTTACCAGGTCAAAGATGAAAAAATCATCAGCGTCAAAGGTCGCGAAGGCCCCGCCAACGAAGGGCGCTTGTGTGTCAAGGGCCGCTTTGGCATGGACTACATCCACAGTCCGGACCGCATCACGAAGCCGCTGATCCGCAAGACGGGTGTGGCCAAGGACGTGGCACTGCTGGAGGGCCACACCGATTGGCGCGAAGTTTTCCGTGAAGCCACTTGGGAAGAGGCGCTGGAGCGGGCCACCCAGCCGCTCAACACGCTGCGCCAACAACATGGCCCCAAGTCGCTCGCCGGGTTTGGCTCGGCCAAAGGCAGCAACGAAGAAGCCTATTTGTTCCAAAAGCTGGTGCGCACCGGCTTTGGCAGCAACAACGTGGACCACTGCACCCGCCTGTGTCATGCGTCCAGCGTGGCCGCCTTGCTTGAAGGTGTGGGCTCGGGTGCGGTGAGCAACCCGGTGCGCGATGTCGAACACTCCGACCTCATCATCGTGATCGGCTCCAACCCCACAGCCAACCACCCTGTGGCCGCTACCTGGATGAAGAACGCGGCCCAGCGCGGCACCCGCATCGTGCTGGCCGATCCGCGCATCACCGACATCGGTCAGCGCCACACCTGGCGCAACCTGCAATTCAAGGCCGACACCGATGTGGCCTTGCTCAACGCCATGCTGCATGTGATCGTCACCGAGAACCTGTGCGACGAAACATTTCTGCGCGAGCGCGCCGACAACGTGGCCGAACTCAAGGCCCATGTGCAGGACTTTACGCCCGAGGTCATGAGCGAGGTTTGCGGCGTGCCTGCCGACACCATCCGAGAAGTGGCGCGTGCCTACGCCACGGCCCAAGCCGCCATGATCTTGTGGGGCATGGGCGTGAGCCAGCATGTGCACGGTACCGACAACGTGCGCTGCCTGATCGCGCTGGCCAGCATCACCGGTCAAATTGGCCGCCCCGGCACCGGTCTGCATCCACTGCGCGGCCAGAACAACGTGCAAGGCGCCAGCGACGCGGGCCTGATCCCGATGATGTACCCCAACTACCAGCGGGTCACCGACAAGTCGGCGCACGATTGGTTTGAAAAGTTTTGGGACACGAAACTGGACGACCAGCCCGGCTACACCGTGGTCGAGATCATGCACAAGGCCTTGGCCCCGGACAGCGACCCGCACAAGGTGCGCGGCATGTACATCATGGGCGAGAACCCGGCCATGAGCGACCCGGACC
>JAGNVG010000051.1 GCA_017986605.1 Limnohabitans sp. | reverse complement strand
GTCGGTCTTGAGGCCGGCGATGACCTCGACCACTTTCATCAGGGGCACGGGGTTGAAAAAGTGGTAGCCCGCAAATTGGCTGGGGCGCTGCAAGGCGGCGGCAATCGCGGTCACCGACAGCGAGGAGGTGTTTGTCACCAGTACGGCGGTGGGGGCCAGCACGTTTTCCAGCTCAGTGAACAGGCTTTTCTTGATGTCGAGCTTTTCGACAATGGCTTCAACCACCAGTTCGCAGCTGGCCAGGTCTTGCAGACTGCTGGCGCCCAGCAAGCGGGTTTTGTAATCTGCGACGGCTTCGGCGCTCAGTCGGCCTTTTTCCTGAAGTTTGTCCCATTGCTGAAACACCGCTTCGCGGGCTTTGGCGATGGCCTCGGGCTGGGTGTCGTACAGCCAGACCTGGCTGCCGGCTTGAGCGGCGATTTGGGCAATGCCCCGGCCCATGGCGCCGGCGCCGATGATGGCGACTTTGGAAAATGCAAGTTTCATGTCGGAAAAAGCAGAGTCAAGGAATACGGATCACGGTTTAACCAGTGCATAACGGGCCATTATCGCCCCGGTTTCGCAGGCTCAGCTGGGAGGGGGTAATGGGTGCAAACGAGCGTAACGTGTCGCCAGCAGACTCACAGTCATCGCCAGCAGCATCCCCAACAAACCCACATGGGGTAAGGCGGTCAAACCCCGTTCGACGATGACGGCGGCACCCACGGTGGCCCCAAGGGCCTGCCCAGCGTACATGGCCGAGGTATTGAGTGCGATGGAGGCGGATGCCAGCCATGGTGCTTGCCCCACCAGCCGAGCTTGCTGCGCCGAGTTGGACGCAAACACACCCAGGCCCCATGGCATCAATACCGCCCCCATGACCAGCCAGCTGTTCGCCCAAGGGGCCATCAGCATGCCACAGGCAATGCACGTCAAGGCGATCAGCACAGCGCGCGAAGCGCCCACGCGATCGATGTAGCGAGAGAGCAGGGCGTTGCCGACAAAGCCCATTCCCCCATAGCAAACCAGCAGTGCGCTGAACTGGGCTGGCTGGGTGTCAAAACGGGCGTGGATGTAAGGGGCCATGTAGCTGAACAGGACAAACTGCCCGCCTGCAGACAGCACCGTCACTCCCAAAGTCACCAACAAGGTTCGGGACGACAAGGTTTGTCGCCAAGCCGCGACCGACAAAGCCGGGGGCACCACGCCATCTGGCATGCGCCGCCAAAGCCATGCAGCCCCCACCAATGAAAGTGTTGCAATCAAGCCCATGGACCATCTCCAGCCCAACGTGCCACCGATCCAGGCACCCAAAGGCATACCCAGCACCGAGGCCACAGACCAACCCAAAAACACAAAGGTAATGGCGCGACCGCGCTGGTACATGGGGACCAGCAGACCTATGCACGAGGCCGCTTGCGGGGTAAAGATGGCGGCAGACACCAAGGCCACAGATCGCAGCAGGTTGAGGCTGTTAAAACCAGGTGCCAGCGCGGCCAGAGCATGCCACACCCCGTACCACAGCAAGCTGCCCACCAGCAACTTGCGTCGGTCCCAACCGGCGACCAAGGCGGCAAACAAGGGGGCACCTAAACAAACCACCAAGGCACCCACTGAGATCAGGTGCCCGGCTGTGGCGACTGAAACCGAGAGTGACGCCACGATGTCATTGAGCACCCCGGCGGCCACCATGACGCCGGTGCCGATCACGATGTTGCCAAACATCATGGGCCACAAGACGCCAGGCAATTTGCTGCCGGAGATGGTTTCTGGGGCTGTGGCGTTCAATGGCTTGTGCGGGGTCAGCGCCACGCTGTCAGCGCCGCACTTGCAATGCGCCGGGGTTAACGATGTTGGTCGGTGTGCCCTTGATGAAGTTCACCACGTTGTCAAAGGCTGCGCCGAAATAGAGTTCGTAGCTGTCTTTTTCAACATAACCGATGTGGGGTGTGCAAATGCAATTTTCCAAACGCAGCAGAGCGGAGCCTTGCAAAATGGGTTCGGATTCGAAAACGTCGATCGCAGCCAAACCCGGGTGACCCCGGTTCAGAGCCCCAATCAAGGCATTCGGCTCAATCAATTCGGCGCGGGAAGTGTTCACAAACAATGCCGTCGGTTTCATTCGACCCAAGTCTTCTGCTGTGACGATGCCCTGGGTGGTTTCGTTGAAACGCAAGTGCAGCGAGAGCACGTCGGACTCTTCAAAAAAAGCCTGCCGGTTGGCAGCGGCACGATAGCCCTCTGAGATGGCTTTGTTGCGGGACTCGTCACTGCCCCAGACCATGACGTCCATGCCAAAGGCCTTGCCATACCCGGCCACCAGTTGGCCAATTTTTCCGTAACCCCAAATGCCCAAGGTTTTGCCTTTGAGCACGGTGCCCAAACCAAAGTTCGTGGGCATGGAGGCGGCTTTCAGTCCGGATTGTTGCCATGCGCCGTGCTTGAGGTTGCCGATGTATTGGGGCAAGCGCCGGGCGGAGGCCATGATCAAGGCCCATGTCAGTTCTGCAGGGGCCACAGGAGAACCCACACCCTCCGCAACAGCGACACCTCGCTCAGTGCAGGCAGCCAGATCAATGTGACCACCCAGACGACCCGTTTGAGCAATCAACTTCAAGCGCGGCAATTTTTCGATCACGGCCCGGGGCAAGTGAGTCCGCTCGCGGATCAAGACGATGATGTCTGCATCTTTAAGCCGAACAGACAGCTGACCCATGCCCTTCACGGTGTTGGTGTAGACCTTGGCCGGAAAATTCTCGAGTTTGGCAGCGCAGTCGAGCTTTCGCACCGCATCTTGGTAGTCGTCAAGGATCACAATGTTCATCCCTCCATTGTGCCTTGACGGGGCGGCCTGATCAGGCCACTGGGCAGGCTTTTCTGTTCAAACGCGGGCTTGTGCGGCCTCAATCGCTGCCAGACGATCCAGTTCGGCGCAGACATCGGCCATGCGACCTGAGATCACCATGCGACCGGCACCCTTAACCCGTTGATCGCTTTCTGTGACCCGCAAGATGCGCAGTGCAGGCGTGGTGGCGGCCGTCCGTGCGCAGGATGTGGGCGGCGTGGCTTTTAATACCGATGGCGCACATACGGGTCTGCGCGTCCAGACGGGGCGCAAGTAAGCGTTGGTGCGCTGGGGTTTGGCAAGCGAGGGCGCAGCCCGGGTGAAGTGGGAGAGGCCTTGAAAAAGACCCGAAAAAGCAAGCAGAGCGATTCCCATGTGAAACCTTTCAAAAGCATGGAGGTTGGACACAGGCAGGATTGCTGAAAAAGCCAGTTGCATGAGGGCTGACAGCTCGATGCCATCAGCGCCCGCCACCTGATGCAACAAGCAGGAGCCTTACATCAGGAGCGTGTTGCGGATCAGACCCACAGCCAGGCCTTCGATGTCAAAAGGCTCTTCGGGGTTGACCACAATGGTTTGGTAATCGGGGTTTTCGGGCAGCAGTTCGATGCCGCTGGCGGTTTTGCGCAGGCGCTTGACCGTGACTTCATCACCCAGTCGGGCGACCACAATCTGGCCGTTACGGACTTCTTTGGTGGATTTCACGGCCAGTAAGTCGCCATCCATGATGCCCGCGTCGCGCATGGACATGCCGCGCACCCGCAAGAGGTAGTCGGGTGCTTCACTGAACAGTGTGCTTTCGACCTGATAGGTCCGATCCACATGCTCTTGCGCGAGAATGGGCGACCCGGCAGCGACCCGACCCACCAGTGGCAAACTCAGTTGGCCCAGACCGGGCAGGGTGAGGCTGAACAAGTCGGACGGTGCGCGCAGGCTGCTGCGGTGACTGCCCTTGAGGCGAATGCCGCGTGAGGTGCCGCTGACCAGTTCGATGGCACCTTTGCGGGCCAGTGCTTTGAGGTGCTCTTCGGCGGCGTTGGCCGATTTGAAGCCCAACACGCTGGCAATTTCTGCACGCGTGGGTGGGGCACCGGTGTTGGCAATGGTGTTCTGGATCAGTTCCAGAATTTCTTGCTGTCGGGCGGTGAGTTTGGGGCTGTCGGTCATGGGGCTTCCTTGAAAGGATGGATGAGCTGTTTTTTCATCCAGTGACTGTATTTTTAACCAGTTTTTAAGGCATTGCAAGTGGTGGATACAAAAAAATTTCAAAAAGTGGTGGTTTTGGGCACAGGAGGCACCATCGCAGGCACGGCGGCCAGTGCCAGTGACCACACCGGCTACACCGCCGGGCAGCTGGGGGTGCAGCACTTGCTGGACGCCGTGCCTGGCCTGAACGACGCGTTGCAAGGCGTCGCTTTGGTAGGCGAACAAGTTGCCCAGCTCGACAGCAAGGACATGGACCACGCTACTTGGCAGGCTTTGGCTTTGCGTTGCACCCACTGGCTCGCGCAGCCTGATGTGGGAGGCATCATCATCACCCACGGCACCGACACACTGGAAGAAACGGCCTGGTTTTTACAACAGGTGCTTCACACCACCAAGCCGGTGGTGTTGACTTGCGCCATGCGCCCGGCCACGGCACTGACGCCCGATGGCCCGCAAAACCTGCTGGATGCCATGGCCGTGGTCTGCGATCCGATGGCGCGTGGCGTGCTGGCCGTCTGCGCTGGTCGTATCCACAGCGCGCGCGATGTACAAAAAGTGCACCCCTATCGGTTGGACGCATTCAGCTCTGGCGAGTCCGGCCCCCGCGGCTGGGTGGAGCAAAGCCGTGTGCGCTGGTCCGACCCCGGCCCTTGGCCGATGGTGCACGTCCATGCTCGGCAAGTGTTGTCCTTGCCTTGCGGTCAATGGCCCTGGGTAGCGGTACTGCACAGCCAAGCTGGCAGCGATGCGCGTCAGGTGCAAGCTTTATTGGCTGCGAACGTCAAAGGCTTGGTGGTGGCTGGTACAGGCAACGGCACCGTCCATCAAAGCCTGTTGACGGCTTTGGCCCAGGCCCATGCGCAAGGTGTGGCTGTGCGCTTGACCACCCGTTGCGCTGAAGGGCAGCTCGTGGGTCAAGCCGCCGCGCTGCCGACCGCACCGGCAGGGCTCAATGCTTACAAAGCGCGGGTGAGCTTGATGCTGGATTTGATGGGTTAACGCCTCACCAAGGTCCAGATGCAACAAAGCCCCGCATTGCGGGGCTTTGTTCTTTGGGAGATTCTGAAAGATCAGTCAGCCAGTGCTGCAAACGCACGTGTGGTGATGTCTTCCACGCTGCCGGTACCTTGAATGGCACGGTACTTGGGTGCAGCCGCGGCATCGGCTTTGGCCCAGCCGGAGTAATAGTCCACCAAGGGGCGGGTTTGGTCGCTGTAAACCTGCAGGCGTTTTTTGACGGTTTCTTCTTGGTCATCGGCACGTTGCACCAAGGGCTCTCCAGTCACGTCGTCTACGCCGTCCACTTTGGGTGGGTTGAACTTGACGTGGTAGGTGCGGCCCGAAGCGGGGTGCGAGCGGCGGCCGCTCATGCGTTCGATGATCGCGTCAAAGGGCACGTCGATTTCGAGCACGTAGTCGAGCTTGACGCCTGCCGCCTTCATGGCGTCGGCCTGGGGGATGGTGCGGGGGAAACCGTCAAACAGGAAGCCGTTGGCACAGTCGGCCTGAGCAATGCGCTCTTTGACCAAGTTGATGATCAGGTCGTCGCTGACCAGGCCACCCGACTCCATCACGGCTTTGGCTTGCAGGCCCAGCGGGGTGCCC
This sequence comes from Limnohabitans sp., assembly GCA_017986605.1. Classification (GTDB taxonomy): domain Bacteria; phylum Pseudomonadota; class Gammaproteobacteria; order Burkholderiales; family Burkholderiaceae_C; genus Limnohabitans_A. The sequence continues at coordinate 10,680 of JAGNVG010000051.1, read as the reverse complement.
GCTTTGACGGCTGCACGCAACATGTCGCCGGTGGAGATTTGAGGGATGTTGTATTTCTGGCAGATGAAAGTCGCTTGTGTACCTTTGCCGGCGCCGGGTGCGCCCAACAGAATCAGTCTCATGGGAAAAGTCCTCTTATCGTTTGGAATCGTTCGGTCAGGCAGGCCTGACACTTGTCTTTTTGAGAATATCACGCCTGCCTCTAAGCAGACTTACGGCGTTGGAGGCGAAAAAGCGAAAGGGATTCAGCCGACCAGCGCCCGCACGCGTGCCAAGTCCTCTGGGGTGTCCACACCCGGGCCAGGTGCATGATCGGTCACATGGACCGCAATACGGTGACCATGCCACAGCGCACGCAACTGCTCCAGCGATTCTTGGGTCTCGATGGGGGCAGGTGGCAGACTTGGGAACAAGGCTAAAAAACCGGCACGGTAGCCATAAATGCCGATGTGGCGCAGCGGCGCCGGGCTGGGCAGGGCTTGAAACCCCCCATCTGACTGACCGTCACGCCACCAGGGAATCGGTGCACGGCTGAAATAAAGGGCCATTTGGCGGGTGTCCATCACCACTTTGACCACGTTGGGATTGGTGAATTCTTCGAGCGAAGCGATGGCATGGGCGGCGGTGCTCATGCTGGCTTCGGGACGCTCGGTCAGCACACGTGCCACATCGTTGATGAGCGAAGGCGGGATCAGGGGTTCGTCACCCTGCACATTGACCACCACCGCATCGGCGGGCAGGCCCAGCAGTTGGCAGGCTTCGGCCAGTCGGTCGCTGCCGCTCACGTGGTCTTTTCGGGTCAGCAGGGCGCTCACGCCGTGTGCTGCGCAGGCGGCCACGATGCTTTCATCGTCAGCGGCCACCACCACCTGTGCGGCTTGCGATTGAAGGGCGCGTTGCGCTACACGCACGACCATGGGCAGCCCGGCGATGTCGGCCAGCGGTTTGTTGGGCAAACGGCTCGATGCCAGACGCGCTGGAATGACCACGGTGAAGCCTTGCGGCTTGGCAGATTCGGTCATGTCGAGGTCTTAGAGCGGTGGGCGCAGGGCCGCGAGCTTGTCGATTTCTTCGTCGCTCAGGGTACGGGCTTCGTTTTCCAGCAGGATCGGGATGCCCTTGCGCACCGGATAGGCCAAGCGGGCGCTGCGCGAGAGCAGCTCTTGCCGCTCACGGTCGAAGTCGAGTGGGCCTTTGGTGACCGGGCAAACGAGCAATTCAAGCAATTTGGTATCCATGCCTTCAATGATAACGGCCCCTAGGCGCGCGGACCGGCTGCAGGGGGGCAAGGCCCCAAAATTCAGCGCGGCAGAAGTTGTGCGATGCGGGCGTCCAGCGAAGCCCAGAAAGCCGCTTCGGGCGTGATCACCAAAGGAACGGCCAGGGCGCCTGGCTCGTGCGGCCACAGTTTGGCCGCGTCTTTTTCGGTGCACAGCAAAATGCGGCCAGTGTTCGCGGAAGACCAATCCTCGAAATCATGGTGATCGGGCAGGGCCATGGTGCGAGCCAAAGTCAGGCCCGATTGGCGCAGCATCCCGAAAAAAGCTTCGGGCCTGGCCAGTCCGGCCACGGCATCGACCGCTTGGCCTTTCAGTGTGCTCAGCGCAACGCGTCGGCCATCTGCGCTGACCGCGTGATCGGCCAGTTGCCGCTGGGCCCGGTAGCCGTCCATCTCTGCGTTGTCTGAAAGCTCAGGGCCCGTGTGCAGCACCCAATCGACAGCTCGGGGCCAGGTTTCGCGCAAAGGTCCAGCGGGCAACAACCAACGGTTGCCCAAGCCGCGTTCGTCCATCACACAAATTTCGAGGTCACGGGCGAGCGCCCAATGTTGCAAGCCATCGTCACAGATCAGGATTTGAACCTCCGGGTGCGCCTGTAGCAAGCCATGCGCAGCATCGGCTCTGGCGCGGGCCACCCAAACAGGCACGCCAGTGGCTTGGTGAATCAACAAGGGCTCGTCTCCCACATCCAGAGGGCGGCTGTTGTGTACCACTGCGCGCGCATCCTGGGTTTGCCGCCCGTGGCCTCGCGAGATCACGCCCACCCGCCAGCCTTGGGCAAGCAAGTGTCTGGCCAAGGCGATGGTGACCGGCGTTTTGCCTGCGCCACCGGCCACCACATTGCCCACCACGATCACCAAAGCGGGCACGCGCCGGGTTTTGAAAAGGCCTGCCGCGTAGCCCCAACGTCGCAGGGCCACCAGCGTGCCGTAAACAGCCGCGATCGGCAGCAAGGCCCAAGCCAAGGGGCCGCGTTGGGTCCACACGTGCGGCAAGCGCTGGTGCAAAAAGGTGGACAAGCCCATGCCGATCAGGAGCCCGGGGATGGGGCCGATTGGGCCGCAAAAGTGATTTTGGACAAGCCGCTGCGGCGTGCCGCTTCCATCGCGTTGATGACGTTCTGGTGCGTGGCCGATGCGTCGGCGCTGATGACCAGCATTGCGTCCTTGTCGGCCAGCGGCGTCAGGACCGCCACCAAGGCCCCTACCGAGCTGCCACCGACCGGCGATTTGTTGACCGCATATTGCCCTTGTGAGGTGATTGTCAGCACGATCTGGCGTGGACGCTGGCTGGGTGGGGTGGCATCGGCGACGGGCAGGTTCAGCTGGATCTCGGTCAGGCGCGACCACGTGGTGGTCAGCATCAAAAAGATCAACACGACCAATAACACGTCAATGAACGGGATCAGGTTGATCTCCGGCTCCGGCGACGATGATCTGGGTTTGAAGTTCACAAGCCAGCCTTCAAGCACGCAGGAGGGCCAAATGCCGGACGAAGCGCTCGGCGGCCACTTCCATGGCCAGCACATGTCTGTCCACCAAGGCCCGGAAGTAACGCCAGAACATCAATGACGGGATCGCCACGATCAAGCCAAAAGCCGTGTTGTAAAGCGCCACCGAAATGCCGTGTGCGAGCAAGGCAGGCTGGTTGCTGGAGGCTGTGTGGGCCCCGAAAATATCGATCATGCCCACCACGGTGCCCAGCAAACCGAGCAGCGGAGCCGCTGAGGCGATGGTGGCCAAAGCGGGTAAGTAGCGTTCCAATTGTTGAGCCGCTAGGCGTCCGGCCATTTGCATGCTCGACTGCAGGTCTGTGTCGGAAGCCTTGGCGTTTTCCTGCAAGCAGCGCAGCCCGCTGGCCAGGACCGGTCCCATGACGCCAGCCTTGTCCAGTTTTTGAATGATTTCTTGCGCAGGCATGCCGCGTTGCATGGCCTCGATGGTTTGCGCCAGGAGCTGAGCCGGCATGACTTTGTCGTTTTGGAGTTGCACCCCACGCTCCAAGATCAAGGCCAAGGCCAAAATCGAGCAAAGGATCAGCGGCCAAATGGGCCAACCTGCGGCTTGTATGATGGACAACAAAAAAATACCTTCCAGTTTGGGGCTCGATCGAGCGCTGATTATCGGCGAATGCCTTGGCTTGCGGGAGACGGGTTCAGCTCAAGGGCGGGTGACGCCGATTTCTGTGGATAACTTTGTGAAGAACTTTGATTTTCAACGGGTTCAGCATACGCAGGTATTTATAAATTCTTCGAAACTCGAACGAGTATTTTTAAAAAACACAATAAAATCAATGACTTGCGTTGGATTTTTTTCTGTCGCGTGTTTTGACTTCTCGCCATCCCGCATCAGACTTGGCTTGTGGAGTACTCCCCCGCAACAGGGCTGGGTTAGAAACCCGAAAGCCCCTTGAAATGCTCATGAAACCTCAATGTTATGCCTCCAATTGACGATTTGACGCCCCGCGCATGGACAGTCTCTGCGCTCTGCCGCGCTGTGGCTGACACGCTGGATGCCCAGTTCAATCCTGTTGCGGTGCGCGGCGAGATTTCGGGCTTCGCGCGCGCAGCCAGTGGGCATTGTTACTTTTCAATCAAGGACGACACAGGTCAGATCCGCTGCGCCATGTTTCGCAGGGCCGCCAGTTTGTTGGATTTTTCACCCCGTGATGGCGAACTGGTCGAGGTCCGCGGTCGCTTGGGGGTGTATGAGGCTCGGGGCGATTTGCAGCTGATTGTCGAGTCGATGGAGCGGGCCGGGCAGGGGGCCTTGTTTGAGCAGTTTTTGCGACTCAAGGCCAAGCTAGAGGCTGAAGGGCTGTTTGATCCGACGCTCAAACGCGAACTGCCCGCTCAACCCCGTGCCATTGGTGTGGTGACCTCATTGGGCGCAGCCGCCTGGCATGACGTGGTCACCGCCTTGCAGCGGCGTGTGCCGCACATCCCCGTGTTGATGGCGCCCGCCTTGGTTCAAGGGACGGGCGCCGCAGCCACCTTGGCGCAAGCCTTGCAAAGCCTTTACGCCTTCACGGCCGAGGACAACCCGCTCAGCCCGCCTGTCGATGTGATCCTTTTGGTGCGTGGTGGCGGCTCAATGGAAGACCTGTGGTCATTCAATGATGAGAACCTGGCTCGGGTGATTGCCCAGAGCCCGGTGCCGCTCATTTGCGGCGTAGGTCACGAGACCGATTTCACCATCGCCGACTTTGTGGCCGATGTGCGCGCCCCAACGCCCACGGCAGCCGCCGAGATGGCCGCGACCGACCGAGGTGTTGGGCTGGAGTCCTTGAGTGTGCTGGAGCACCGTCTGAGCCGCGGGCTGCTGCGCCAGCAAGACCGGCAAGCCCAGCGTTTGGACAGCGTGGCCGCTCGTTTGGGTGTGGCGCTGGCGCGCCAGCAAGACCGCCAAACCCAGCGCCTGAGCGCCATCGCCTCTCGTTTGAGCCGACCTCAAGCGGTGCTGGGCACGCACCGGCAGTGGCTCGTTCAATTGGCGCACCGTCTGCAAGGCGGACTGCAAAGCCAACTCAGGGACAGCGGCCACGGATTGGAGCGACTGAACGACCGTTTGGGTTTTAACCAGAGGCAGCAGGTACAGCAGCGTGCTCAACGCCTGGAGCGTGCGGCCTTGCGTTTGTCGTCGGTGGACCCGCACCAAGTGCTCGAGCGTGGCTATGCCTGGCTCAGCGATGAGCGTGGCCAGGCATTGACCCATGCCGCCCAGTTCGAGCCGGGCCAAAGTGTTCGGGCGACTTTGTCTGACGGCGAAGTGCCGTTGAAGGTTTTGGGCTGACTTTGGAGTGACCTGCTGCGCGAAAGGGCGATCACTCAAGCCCTAAAATGCTGGGGTCACCTTTCAACCTGCAACAACAAAAGGACACCCTCATGGAACACACCTTGCCCGCTCTGCCTTATGCGATCGACGCACTGGCCCCTCACTACAGCCAGGAAACTCTGGAGTTCCACCACGGCAAGCACCATAACGCTTACGTTGTGAACCTGAACAACCTGCAAAAAGGCACTGAATTCGAGAGCATGTCCCTCGAAGAGATCATCAAGAAGTCCAGCGGCGGCATTTACAACAACTCGGCCCAGATCTGGAACCACACCTTCTTCTGGAACTGCATGAAGCCCAATGGCGGTGGCGAGCCCACAGGCGCATTGGCCACAGCCATCAACGCCAAGTTCGGCAACTACGCCGCTTTCAAAGAAGCCTTCGTCAAGAGCGCCGTGGGCAACTTCGGCTCCGGCTGGACTTGGTTGGTCAAGAAAGCCGATGGCTCAGTTGACATCGTCAACATGGGCGCCGCTGGCACCCCCCTGACGACAGGCGACACCGCCTTGTTGACCGTGGACGTGTGGGAACACGCCTACTACATCGACTACCGCAACATGCGTCCCAAGTTTGTTGAGACTTTCCTCGACAAGCTGGTGAACTGGTCGTTCGCAGAGAAGAACTTCGGCTGATCGACGTTTTCTCTAAGTCAAAAAGCCCGCTGATGCGGGCTTTTTGCTGGGCTCTGCCGCTTTGGCGGGTGCTCAAAACTTGTAATTGACCCGCAGTTTCAGGCTGCGTCCCATGGGGTCTGCGTAACGGGTGTCTACGCCGTTGATCGCGCTGAAGTTTGAGTAGGCCAGGCGCAGCGGTGGCTGTTTGTCCAGCGCATTGCTCAAAAGTGCTTGCCACGTCCAATGTGGGCCCTGTCGCCATTGAGCCCCCAGCCCCAGAGTCCAAAATCCAGGCACCTTTCGGGTCAAGGTCTGATAAGTGTCGGTGCTGAAGTCGTAGGCATCGAGGGTTTCCCGGTTGCCAGACAGGTGGTCCACAAACCCACTCAGGGACAAGCCATTGGCCATGTCGTAGCCCAGCATGATGCGGGTTTTGAAACGTGGCACTGCCTGACCTGTTTTGGTGTTGAGTTCGCCCAACTCGTTGTTCCAGGGGCCTGTGGGTGTTTCTTGGTGTCGTGCTTTCAAATACTGGGTGACCTGAATTTGGCTCCTCAGGATGGCCTGGTCTAGCGGGTGACGAGACGTCCAGTGCCAGTCGATGCCTTGCAGCTGTTTGCGGCCCAAATTGAGGTTTTCTTGTGTGATCCGTTGGCTGCCGTCTTCTTGGGGGCGGATATAGCGGGCACGCCATTCGGGATTTTCTTGGATGCTTTGCGCTGAAAGGAGGCCAAAGCTGTTGTTCACGTCCAGTCGCCACCAGTCGGCCCCCAAAATCCACTGTGCCGAAGGCTGCCATTGCACACCCCATTGATGCAACCGTGACTTTTCGGGCTGAAGCTGTGGATTACCCCGCGCAAAGACCTGAAAGCTGTCCCCACCGTTGATGTCTGGTTCATAGCCTATAAACGCTTCCGAGTCACTGATTTGGGCCAAAGATGGCGCTCTGAAGCCATTGCCTGTGGATACGCGCAAAAGCCAAGTCTCGGTGACTTGCCATTTCGCCCCCAGTTTGCCTGTGGTGGCCCTGCCGAAATCGGAATAGCGGTCTTGACGCAGAGAAGCGGTCGCCTCGATGGTTTCTGCAAAGGGCACCTGCAGCTCTACATGGGCCGCTTGTACGTGGCGGCTGCCCGACATGTCAGGAGACCAGTTCGGGTCCCAAAAACGCTGCGCAAAAGATTCCCGACGCCAATTGAGCCCGGAACCCAACATCCAAGGGCCGTGTCGACCTTCGAGAATTTCTGTAGAAGCGAGCCACTCCAGACTTTGTTGGCGTGTCCAGCCTGTTTCCACCCACCTTGAGCTGCCGTCCCACAGCGAATTCAGGCGGGCTCGGGTGTCTGCACTGTATTGACTGGGATCGGTCTGCAGTTCCTCTTTGCTCAGCCCCATGCTTGCAAAATCGGCGTCGGTCAGCCAGCCGTTGCCAGACATGCGTCGGTCGACCCGGTGCTGACCGGTAGATGCCGAGAGTACGTAATCCCAGTCATGCCACTGCCCTTTGAGCCCCAATGACAGCCGATGGCTTTGGTTCAGATCTTGTGAGGTGATGGGGCCTAAGGTGTCTGCACTGAACAATGCGCCTTCCCCGTTGGGCAAGGCAATGTCGGCCACGGCTGGTGGATGACGGCCGTAAGTCAAAGATTGCCTGGTCAGCTGGACTTCGCCCCAAATCGCGTGATGTGGATTCAACGCCCACTGTGCCTGTGCAAGCAATTGATGACGATCGGCTTGCGGATAAAGGCTCAACCAGCGCTGGGAGTTGCTCCAGCATTCAGCTCCGCTGGACCAAGGCAGGCTGTAAAAATGGGGGGCACAAATGCCGGGGGCTTGCCCGGGGTGGGGCTGAATTTGGCCTTGGGCATCGACGATGTTGGCCGGCGCCCCGTAGGGAGTTGCATATTCAGCGCCTACCCATAGTTCTCGCCCACCGACCAGAATGCGGCGGACTGCTTGTGCGCTGGCGGGCCTGGCACCTGCGCTGACAGCGTCTTGCTTGGCGCTTTGCCAGTTGAGTTGAAAGCTGTAGCCGTCGCGGTCAAACTGGCCTTGGCCCCAAGCTAAGTCAAATTGCCTGGATTGGCCACCCGGATGCTGCGGTTTACCTGCTTCCACACTCAGGTGGCTTTGCGGGCGTTCTGATCGGGTCACCACATTGATGACGCCCGCCAAAGCGTCTGAACCATAGCGGCTGGATGCGCCAGAGGCCATCACTTCGATCCGCTCCACGGCACTGAGGGGCACAAAGCCCAAATCAACCGCAGCACGTTCGCCCCAACGCGTTTGCAAGCCGTAACTGGGCAGTCTGCGGCCATTGAGCAAGACCAGAGTCCCGTGGGGCAGACCATGCAAAGCGGCTGTATTGGGTCCACCCAAAACTGTGTTGGCCAGTTGACCAAGGTTCTGGAAGTTGAGCTGATCGGCCATGCTCTGGATGGCTTCGTCTAAGCTGCTCAGTCCACGACGGCTGATGTCCTGACGGGTCAGGATGCGAAGTGGCATGCTCGCCTTGGACTCCCGTTGCAAGATGGCAGAACCAATGATTTCCACCTTCTCAAACTGACGGTACTCCTTCGGCGGTGCACTGGGCTCCTGTGCTGTCTGTGCCAGCGCGCTTACCGACGAAGTGAGCATGGTGCAGGCCATGCCCAAGGCACAGACACCTTGGGCACCCATGTTTGCAGGGTGTTGCACGGCTCAAGACCCGGTGAAGCTGGTCTCGCTTATTTGCAATTTTTTTGATTAGGAACCGTACAAGGCACCAATCTGAGAGAGGTGGCGGCGGGGGGCGGTGCCGGCGCAGCTGCGGCAGCAGGTTCAGCTGCAGCGGTCGCTTCAGTGGTGACTTTCTTGTCGTCTTTGGCTTGCGCTTCGGTGGTTTTGCTGGGGACAGTGCAAGCGGACAAAACGAACAAACCGACCAAGCCAGCAAGGTGCAGTGAAGGTGCTTTCATACGAATCTCCTGATGTGGAGATTGAATACTAATACTTAAATATTTGTTAATCAACAATTTTATATATAAGGTTGTGATTCATCGAATCATCATCCCCCCATCGGCCACGATGGTCTGCCCCGTCACATACTGCCCAGCAGGACTGGCCAGAAACACCGCCACCCCGCCAATGTCGTCGGGCTCACCCATGCGGCGCAGGGGTGTCTCGCCGTTGTACTTGGCACTCAGCACCGGGTCCTCGTGCAGGGCCTTGGCAAAGTCGGTCTTGATCAGGCCCGGGGCGATGCAGTTCACGCGGATGTTGTCGGGGCCCCATTCCACCGCCAGGTTGCGCGCCAGTTGCATGTCGGCCGCCTTGGAAATGTTGTACGCCCCGATGATGGCCGAGCCGTGCAGGCCGCCGATCGACGACACGATGACGATGGCACCGTCCTTCTTGGCTTTCATGTCGGGGTAGACCATGGTGCACAGCCAGGTGTTGGACAGCACGTTGTTGCGCATGACCTTGTCGAACACCTCGTCGCTCATGCCTGTGGTCGGACCGTAATAGGGGTTGGTGGCCGCGTTGCACACCAAGATGTCGATCGGGCCCCAGGCTTCGCGGGTTTGGTCGATCAGGTTTTGCAGCTGTTCTTTGCTGGAGATGCTGGCGGCAATCGCCATGGCCTCGCCGCCTGCGGCCTGGATCTCTTTGACCACCACTTCGCAGGCGTCTTGCTTGCGGCTGGACACCACCACCTTGGCACCTTGTTTGGCCAGCTGGTGTGCGATGGACCGGCCAATGCCCCGGCTGGAGCCTGTGACGACGGCGACTTTGCCTTTGAGATTGAACAGCGACATGAAACGGTCTCCTTGTTGAATGCTTGGCAGTCTGCCCGTGTGCGGTGCCCGTGTCTGTCTTGCGGGTGTCACCCGAGCAGGCGAGGAGCCAAGCCTGCGCCACAATGCTGCCCATGGAACAAGTCGATGCTGTTGTGATCGGGGCTGGCGTGGTCGGCCTGGCTGTGGGGCGGGCGCTGGCGCTGTCGGGCCGCGAGGTGCTGTTGCTCGAATCGGAGAACGCCATCGGCACGGGCACCAGCTCGCGCAACAGCGAAGTGATCCACGCGGGCATTTATTACCCGGCGGGCTCGCTCAAGGCCCGGCTGTGTGTGCAAGGCAAGCAAATGCTTTACGCCTATTGCGCTGAGCGCGGCGTGGCGCACCAGCGGTTGGGCAAGCTGATCGTGGCGACGAGCCCCGAGCAAGTTTTGGCGCTGGACGGCATCAAGGCCAAGGCTGACGCCAACGGCGTGCACGACCTGCAAAAACTCAGCGCATCCGAGGCTCGGGCACTTGAACCCGCACTGACCTGCGAAGCCGCGCTGCTCTCGCCCAGCACGGGCGTGGTCGACAGCCACGGCCTGATGCTCGCGCTGCAAGGCGACATGGAAAACGCAGGCGGTTTGCTGGCGCTGGTCTCGCCCGTGCAACACATTGGCTTGAGGCACGGCACCGCCACACACCCGATCTGCGTGCGCACGCAAGACGGCACCGAGCTGGCTTGCAAGGTGCTGGTCAACGCTGCAGGCCTGAACGCCGTGGCGCTGGCGCGGGACATGGACGGGCTGGACCAGAGCCTGCTGCCGCAAGCCCATTACGCCAAAGGCAACTACTTCACGCTGGCGGGCAAGGCCCCGTTTTCGCGTCTGATTTACCCCGTGCCCGAAGCGGCAGGCCTGGGCGTGCATCTCACGCTCGACCTGGGCGGTCAGGCCAAGTTTGGGCCGGACGTGCAGTGGGTGGACGACCCTGCGGACCTGCAAGTCGACCCGCGCCGGGGCGATGCCTTTTATGCCGAGGTGCGCAAATATTGGCCTGACTTGCAAGACGGTGCGCTGCAGCCGGGCTATGCGGGCATGCGCCCCAAGATCAATGCACAGCACGAAGCGGCAGCTGACTTCATGATGCAGGGCCCAGCTGAGCACGGCGTGCCGGGTCTGGTGAACCTGCTGGG
>JAGNVG010000050.1:3238-16415 GCA_017986605.1 Limnohabitans sp. | reverse complement strand
AGCTGGCCCCCACGTTGCCATTGCTCATCCCCGGTGTGGGCGCACAAGGCGGCGACGCTGTGGCCACCGTCAAGGCCGGCTGGCGTGCGAATGCCGACGGCTCCAGCGCAGGCTCGATCATCGTCAATTCATCGCGTGCGGTGCTCTATGCATCGAACGGCGAAGACTTTGCAGCAGCTGCACGTCAGGTGGCGATGCAAACGCGGGACACGCTGGAAGCGGCCAAGGGCTGAGTCTTGAGCGGGCTGTCATCTGCGTGCCAGTGCACGCCGAGCGCGGCTGGTAGCCTGCGCCCATGATCGACCTCTACACCGCCGCCACGCCCAATGGGCACAAAGTCTCCATCGCGCTCGAAGAGCTGGCGCTGCCCTACACGCTCAAGGTGCTGGACCTGTCCAAGGGCGAACAAAAGCAGCCCGACTTTTTGGCCATCTGCCCCAATGGCCGCATCCCCGCCATCGTGGACCGCGAGGCCGATGACTTTGCGGTGTTTGAGTCGGGGGCTTGTCTGATTTATCTGGCCGAAAAAACCGGGCAACTCATGCCCACCGACGCCAAGGGCCGCTCACGTGTGCTGCAGTGGCTGATGTTCCAGCTGGGGGGCATCGGGCCGATGATGGGGCAGGCCAATGTGTTCTTCCGCTACTTTCCGGAAAAAATTCAGCCCGCGATTGACCGCTACCAAGGCGAGAGCAAGCGCCTGTTCACGGTGCTCGACAGCCACCTGAAGGACCACGAGTACTTGGCGGGCGACTATTCGATTGCCGACATCGCCAATTGGGCCTGGGTGCGCACGCACCGCTGGTCAGGCGTGGAGGTGGATGATTTGCCGCACCTCAAGCGTTGGCTCGATGCGATCCGTCAGCGCCCTGCCGTTTTGCGTGGCATCGAAGCGCCGCCTTCCAGAATCAACCTCACCAAAGACGGCGACGATGCCGCCAAGAAATTTTCAGAAGAAGCCCGCAAGATGGTCGAGATGGGACGAAACCAGAACACGCCCAACAAGGACAAGCCATGAAGCTCTACACCGCTCACCGTGCCCCGAGCCCTCGCCGGGTGTTGATGTTTTTGGTGGAGAAAAACATCACGGGCATCGAGATGGTCAACATGGACTTGAACGGTGGCGAGCACCGCCAGCCCGAGTACCTGGCCAAGAGCCCATTGGCCAAAGTGCCCGCTCTGGAGCTGGACGATGGCCGGGTGATCACCGAGACGCGGGCGATCTGCACCTTGCTGGAGGGCCGCTACCCCGAGCCCAACCTGATGGGTGTGGGTGATGAGCGCGGCTTCATCGAGATGGCCGACCGGCAGGTGGAGTTGTATTTGCTCGGCGGCATCGCCAATGCCATCCGCCACAGCCACCCGGGCTTGGCGGCTTTGGAGAAGCCGCAGTTTCCCGAGTTCGGCCGCTCACAGGCCGAGAAGGTGCGCGAGGTGGCGCGGGGTTTTGACCTGCGGCTGCAAAGCCAGCCCTGGATTGCGGGCGAGCGTTTCACCATTGCCGACATCACCGCGTTTTGCGCACTGGAGTTTGCGCGGGGGCTGATGAAATTTGTGCCCGGCGATGAGGGCATGAGCGCCCTGCAAGCCTGGCGCGACCGCATGAATGAGCGGCCGAGCGCCAGGGCTTGAGGCTGAGGACTTAAATCACGCCTTGGGCCAGCATCGCGTCGGCCACTTTCACGAAACCGGCGATGTTGGCGCCGTCGATGTAGCTGACGCTGCCGTCGCTGCGCTTGCCGTACTTCAGGCAGGCGGCGTGGATGTTTTGCATGATGCCCAGCAGGCGGGCGTCCACCTCTTCGCGGCTCCAGGACAGGCGCAGGGCGTTCTGGCTCATCTCCAGACCGGAGGTAGCCACGCCACCGGCGTTGCTGGCCTTGCCGGGCGCGTACAGCACGCCTGCCGCTTCGAAGGCTTTGGCCGCTTCGATGGTCGAGGGCATGTTGGCACCTTCGGCCACGCAGATCACGCCATTGGCGATCAGGGTCTTGGCGTCGTTGGCGTCGAGCTCGTTTTGCGTGGCGCAGGGCAGGGCCACGTCCACCTTGACATGCCATGGGGTCTTGCCAGCTTCGAAGCGGGCACCGACCAGTTTGGCGTAATCGTCGACGCGGCCGTAGTCGTGATTTTTGACCTTCATCAGGATGGCGAGTTTTTCGGGGGTGAAGCCGTCTTCATCGACCACGGTGCCGCTCGAATCGGACACGGTCACGACCTTGGCACCCAGGGACATGGCTTTTTCGACCGCGTATTGCGCCACGTTGCCCGAGCCGGACACCGACACGCGCATGCCTTCAAAGGACATGCCGCGGGTCTTGAGCATTTCGTCGGCAAAGTAGACGGTGCCGTAGCCGGTGGCCTCGGGGCGAATCAGCGAGCCGCCAAAGCTCAGGCCCTTGCCGGTGAACACGCTGGCGGCGTTGTTCGAGAGTTTTTTGTACATGCCGGCAATGAAGCCGACTTCGCGGCCACCCACGCCGATGTCACCCGCTGGCACATCGGTGTCTGGGCCGACATGGCGGAACAACTCGGAAGCAAAAGCCTGGCAAAAGCGCATGACTTCACCTTTGCTCTTGCCTTTGGGGTCGAAGTCGGAGCCGCCTTTGCCGCCGCCCATGGGCAGGGTGGTCAGCGCGTTCTTGAAGGTCTGCTCGAAAGCCAGGAACTTGAGCACCGACAGGTTGACCGAGGGGTGAAAACGCAGGCCGCCTTTGTAGGGGCCAATGGCCATGCTGTGCTGGATGCGGTAGCCCTTGTTGACTTGCACACGGCCCTTGTCGTCGACCCAGGACACGCGGAACATGACCACGCGCTCGGGCTCGACCAGGCGCTCGAGCAAGGCTTGCTCTGCGTATTGGGGGTGCTGTTCGATGAAGGGCCAGAGGCTTTCCATGACCTCGGTGACCGCCTGCATGAATTCGGGTTGGCCGGGGTTGCGGTCGTTGACCGTGGCGAGAAACTGGGCCAGGCTGCCTGTTGTCATGGATGCTCCGTTTGAGTGCGTTTGGATAAAAAGGAATCAGATTTTCACACAAGGAAATCCCTGTTTTGGTGTATTGATCCCATTTTTGGCGCAATTTCCCGGAGTAGGTGGGTGGTGAATGCCTTTTTTTGGTGCAATGAGTCAGACGCCAAAGACAGAGCTTGGGGGGCGCTGTCAACCGCACCCCAAGCCCCAAGTGGCCTCAGCTGAACACGCCGCCGTAGTCCTTGCGCAGGTCGTTTTTCTGCACTTTGCCTGTGCCGCCCACGGGCAGGGATTCGAGGAAGACCACGTCGTCGGGCACCCACCACTTGGCGACCTTGGTGGCCAAAAAGTCCAGGACCTCCTGCTTCTCAACCGTTTGGCCCGGCTTGCGCACGATGAACAGCAGCGGGCGCTCGTCCCATTTGGGGTGCTTGACGCCAATGACGGCGGCCATGGCCACAGCCGGGTGACCGATGGCGGCGTTTTCCAGATCGATCGAGCTGATCCATTCGCCACCGGTCTTGATCACGTCCTTGGTGCGGTCGCGGATTTGCATGGTGCCCTGCGCGTCGATGGTGGCGATGTCGCCCGTGGGGAACCAGCCGTCCACCAGCGCGGTTTTCTCGGCCTTGAAGTAGCGCTCCACGATCCACTGGCCGCGCACCATGAGCTCGCCTTGGGATGTACCGTCGCGGGGCAGCGTGGCTCCGTTTTCATCCACGATTTTGATCTCGATGCCCGAAACCGCGCGGCCTTGTTTGGCCACGATGGCGTGTTGCTCGGCTGCAGGTTTGAGGCGGTCTGTGCGGGTCAGCAAACTCATGGTGGCCACGGCGGTGGTTTCGGTCATGCCCCAGCCGTGGCGCACTTCCACGCCATAGTTGTCCACAAACTTGGCGATCAGTGCCATGGGCATGGCCGAGCCGCCCACGCAGGTGCGCCGCATGTGGGCAAAGCGCAAGTTGTTTTGCTCCACATGCTGGATCAGGCCCATCCAGATGGTGGGCACGCCCGCGCTGATGGTGACCTGCTCGCTGTCCATCAGCTCATACAAGCTGGTGCCGTCGAGTTTGGGGCCGGGCAAGACCAGTTTGGTGCCTGCCACCAGAGCGGCGTAGGGGATGCACCAGGCGTTGATGTGGAACATGGGCACCACGGGCAAGATGGTCTCTTGCGAGGACAGGCCCAGCACGTCGGGCATGCAGCCGGCCGTGGCGTTCATGACGATGGCGCGCTGCGAGTACAGCACGCCCTTAGGATTGCCGGTGGTGCCCGAGGTGTAGCACAGCGCTGCGCCCGTGTTTTCATCCAGCTCGGGCCAAGCAAAGGTGGTGGGGTGCGCTGCGATCAGGTCTTCGTAGTTCAGCACGCTCACGCCTTCGATGGCGGGCGTGTTGGCCGCGTCGGCCAAGCAGACCCATGCGCGAACCTTGGGGCAATGCGCGGCAATGCCTTTGACCAGCGGCGCGAAGGTGGCGTCAAACAGCACCACTTCGTCTTCGGCGTGGTTGATCACATAGATCAGCTGCTGCGGGTGCAGGCGCGGGTTGCAGGTGTGCATGACCATGCCGCTGCCCGAGACGGCGTAGTACGCCTCCAGGTGGCGGTGGTTGTTCCAGGCGATCGAGCCGACCGCGCTGCCTGCTTTGAGGCCCATGTGTGCCAAAGCGTTGGCCAGCTGGCGTGCGCGTTTGGCCGCGTCAGCGTAGGTGTAGCGGTGCAGCGGGCCGTGCGTCTCGCGCGAGACGATTTCTTGGTCACCGAACTGCGCAGCGCCGTGTTCGAGGATGCCCGAAATGAGCAGGGGGCGGTTCATCATGAGGCCGGGTTGGGGCATGGCGGGGTCTCCAGATTTTCAAATAGTTATCACAACAGCGTCGAGAAAAGACACGCTGATGAGGTTCGATGTTAATGGCTTTCGCACCTGGCTTAGGTGCCCAGATGCAAGCGCATGATGGAATTACCCATTTTGAAGAGGCGCAGTCTTTTTCCCCATGGCGTTGGCGATGTGCTCTGCTGCGATGTAGCTGAATGCCATGATCGTCACGCTGGGGTCAACCGACGGGCCTGTTGGGAAAACGGAAGGGTCCGCAACAAACAGGTTGTCAACACCATGAACCCTGTGACTGGAATCGGTCACTGAGGTTTTCGGGTCTGTGCCCATTCGGCAACCGCCAAACGGATGAGGCGCGACCAGAGTCAAGCTGCCGGGTTTGATTTCGATGGCATCAATGCGGTCCAACTCTGCAACAGAGGAGAGGGTGGTTCGCTTCAAATCACCCAGCATGACTTTTCGTGCGCCGGCCTTGAAATTCACGATGGTTGCTTTTTTCATCAGATCGCGCAACATCTTTTGGGTTGTGGGTCCATAGGGGTAGTGAATTTGACGAACGCCATGGCCATCCACGGTCATTTCGCCCAGTTCATCAGGGTGGTCATCCAGCCAACCGATGGCACCGCCGACGTTGGGCAGTTTCTCCATCCACTCTGCAGCACCGTCGTCGAATCCAGGAATGGTGTAAGCCATTAAGCCAGGCTGAATCTGATTGGGTACCAGCAGGTAGCCGCCTTCTATGTAATTGCCCTTGGCGTCATAACGGGCCTTTCGGAATCCTTCAACACCATACGCTGCAGGAATGTTGCGCCACAAGATGATGGGCTCGTCATAAAGGCCATGTGCGTAGGTACATGGGTTCATGCCGAAATGCTTGCCCAATGCGGGCAGAGAATCGCGCAAACGTGGCTGATTCAGCAAGAAGGCGGGGGAGTTGAAACCGCCAGCAGCGACCACAAAGTGCTTGGCCTTGACGGTGATTTTTTTGCCACTGGGTCTGTTACGCGCCCGATCGATGACACTGGCCTGGAGTTGTGTCACGCGTTTTCCATCAAATACAAAGTCATCGGCCTTCAGGTCTGCAAAAACACGAGCGCCCAAAGCCATGGAGGAGGGAATGTTGGTGACCAATTGGCTTTGCTTGGCGTCGATGGCGCAACCCTGCATGCAATGTCCCGAGCCTGCGCAACCTTTTCTGGCTTGCTTGATGGGGGCACTTTCCCACCCCAGGGCATCAACAGCTTCTTTGAACAATTGGTTCATGCGGTTGTATCTGAAAGGTTCTGCCTCCTGAATGTGATGACGCCGTTCGATGTCATCAAAAATGGGTTTCAGTTTTTCTGCATCGTGACCTGTGATGCCATATTGGGAGCGCCACAATTCAAGGCGATCATCCGGTGTTCTGTAACTGTCGGCCCAATAGTGGACAGAGGTTCCGCCGACCAGCTCACCGTAAGTCAGCATGGTCGATCCATTGGTGTCGGTAGACAGGTCCCGTTCGGCATCGACTTTGCCAGCTTGGTTCAATTCACGGTTGTCAAAAGTGGAGGCTGGGTAATAGCCACCCTTTTCAAGAATGACCACATCCACACCGGCTTCAGCCAGTCGGTGCGCCACGGTTGCGCCACCGCATCCAGATCCGATGATGCAGACATCGGCAACAATTTCCGAAATTTGTTGGTAGTCTGTGTACTCAAAAACCTTGTTATTCATGTTCATTGACCTTGTATCGGGGTTGTGGAAGAGCTCACCAACTTGGCATATAGAACGCGTTGTTCGCTGTGTTTTTCTGGAAGGTTGGCGAAGGGGCCGTCATAGCCAATCACTTTCCAGGTGGAGGGATGACCGTAGTAGTACCAACGCATCATGGCCGACAGGTTGGCAATCACTGCGCGCAGCGTGTCGTCCTGGGTGTCGGATGCTGCAGTGAGCACTTGTTTTCGTTCTTCAACCGTCAGCCGTGAAAAGCGGGACATATATCCATAGGCCAGCGGAAACATCTCGAGCAGGTAAAAGGCGGCTTTGAGATCGCTGCTGATGTTGTCGCTCACAAAAAACAACTCTTCATCGAGCCGCTTAACCACTTCGGCTTGCTCGATGTCTGGAAAACCTGGCCGGGCAGGCACACAAGCTTCTGCCAGTGTGTGGGCAATGTCTGCCAGATGGCCATCCACCACCAGCAATTTGCCGTAGCGTTGTCGGTAGCTGTTGGTCTGCGTGATGTACGCGCCGGCACCTGCCACCAGGGTGGCCGCACCTGCAACGCCCAGCAGCGAAAATTTAAGAAAGCGCCGTTTTGTAAAAAGTGGTGAATGTTTCATGGCGTTAGGAGTGGTTGAATGGTGGAAAGATCAGCTCGACGGTTCAAAGCTTGGGATCGGCCGAGCCCAAAAACAGTCGAAGGGCCAGGCGCTGAACAAAATTTCCGTAAGGGGGATAAAACAGGCCGATGGGGAAAAATCGGTGCCGCTTGAAAACCGTTTTGGCGTGTGAGAGTTCGCAAAACCCCTCTTCGCCGTGGTAGGTCCCCATGCCGGAATTGCCGACACCGCCAAATGGGGCGTCATGGTTAACCACATGCCACCCCCAGTCGTTGATGGTGACGCCGCCAGAATGGGTTTGCTCCAGCAACTGACGACGTTCAGCCTGGTTGTGACTGAAGCAATACAAGGCCAAGGGACGTGCCCTGGCGTTGATGAAGGCGATCACTTCTTGGGCTGTGTCATAAGACACCACAGGCAAAACAGGACCGAAGATTTCTTCTTGCATGATGCGCATGTCGTGCGTGCAATCGGTCACCACATGCAGGGGCATGTTGCGGCGGTCCTGTGCCGAGTCATACGCGGCGCAAGCGACAACGGTTGCACCTTTGCTCACGGCATCGGCCAGCAGTTCCTGGATGCGGGCCAAATGTCGATCGTTGATGATCCAGGTGTAGTCGTGGTTGTCCCGGACGGAGCCTTTAAACAGTTGGGCATAGCTGGCCTGGACGGCCTCGACAAATGCCCCCATGCTCTCGCGCGGCACCAGGGCGTAATCGGGCGAGACACAGATCTGCCCGGCATTGGTGGCTTTGCCATGGGTAATGCGTTTGGCGGCATCGGCAATGGGGTAGTGGCGGCTCACAACAGCAGGTGATTTGCCACCGAGCTCCAGTGTGACGGGCGTCAAGTTGTCGGCCGCCTGGCGCATCACGATTTTCCCCACTGCAGGTGAGCCTGTGAAGATCAGGTGGTCAAAAGGCAAGGCGGTGAAATCACCTGGCGTCCTCAACTCTTCTCCGATCAAAAAGACCTCGTCTTCCGAGAATATGTCGGTGAGCATTTTTTCCAGGGCCGCGTTGGTGTGGGGGGTGATTTCCGGCATTTTGACCATCACCCTGTTGCCCGCAGCGATGGCTGCAATCAAGGGCCCCAGGGCAAGGTAAACCGGGAAATTCCACGGCACGATGACGCCAACCACACCTTTGGGTTGATATCGCACTTCCAGTTTGTTGGTCAGAAAAAGCAGCTCTGTGCCGCGTCGACTGGGTTTCATCCAGTGCTTGACATGCGAGATGGCGTGATTGGCCTCCAACGTGGAACCCAGCAAATCCAGCATCTTGGATTCGGCATGCGAGCGGCAACCAAAATCCTGATGCATCGCGTGCGCGAGCACATCCTGGTAGCGGCTGATTTGTTTCTTGATGGCCTTGAGTTGTTGGCGTCGTTGGAGTGCGCTGGGGTAAGGGGCTTTGTCAAAGGCCGATTTTTGTGCCTGAAAAACAGCTTGGATGCGCTCAATGGACAGGGTTTGTGAATCGGATGCGGGTGTGGCTTCGGTCATGGGCGTTGTTCGGTGTGTTGGAAGGGGGGGCTGGGTTGTTCAATCGTTGCGCAAAATGCCTGCAGTCGAGACAAAGACGTCGCCAGAGGCGTGGCTCACAACGCCGGTCAGGCTGGCGTTGTCCCCCCGGGTTTGAAGCTTGAAGTCTTGATGAACCCCTGCGCGCTGCAACAGCGTGCCACCGGTTCCGGTGATCAGCACACTGGCGTCCTGGCGCTCATGAATGACGGTCAGGGATTGCTGCGTGCCACTGACAGCGGCAGTCCAGCTCAAGCCCTGGTCTTGGCTGCGGTAGACATGGCCGCGCATGCCCGCTGCCAGCAGACTGCCATCACTCAAGGCCTTGCCGGTCCAGAAAGAGCCTTTGTTCGCGGTTTGAATGGCTTGCCAGGTTTTGCCTGAATCGGCAGATCGGAAAATGGTGCCCGACTCTGCAGCGATGAACAGCATGCCTTGGCGTCCGGGAAACAGATGGATCAAATGTTTTTCAGCCGCATGCGTTTGTGTGGAGAGGGTTCGTCTTTCCCAGGTTTTGCCGCCATCTTGGGTTTCGAGTGCAAGACCGAATTGCCCCACAGCAAAGCCGTGTTGTGCGTCAGCAAACCAGATGGACAGCAAAACCTCGTCTTTACCGCGCTCTTGTCGCAAGATGTCCCAATGCTCGCCGCCATCGCGTGTGCCCAGGATGGTGCCATCGTGTCCGGCGATCCACCCTTGCTTGGCATCGTGGAAATGCACCGAGGTCAAGGGTGATCGGGTGGGTACTTTTTGAGCTTGCTTGAATGTTTTGCCATCCTCTGACAAAACCACCAGCCCATGATCGCCCACGGCCACGATGCGTTGGCCAGCCTGGGTGGCGGCAAAAAACACCCCGCGCATCGGATCCACCTTTGAGGGGGCGTGGGTCCATCGGTGTTGTGCATCTTCTTTCACGGGTGTGTTCTGCCCTTGTGCACTGAAAGCGGATGAGGCGATGGCCAGCCACAGGCCAAGCATTGCGAGTGGATGTTTCATGGATAGGCTTTCAATGGGCAAGGGCCGTTGCTTTGATCGGCTTCGTGCGTGGGAAAAGTGCATCGAGTGCGACAGCAAAAGCGGGCAGTACGGTGATGGCCATGATCATGTTGATCATGAACATGAAGGTCAGCAAGATGCCCATGTCTGCCTGGAATTTGAGGTCAGAGAACGACCATGTGGCCACGCCCACGGACAAGGTGATGGCGGTGAAAATGGTCGCAATGCCCACTTCGCGCAGCGCTCCCTGAATCGCGGACTTCATGTTGGCACCTGCCACCAAATGGGCCAGCAATCGGTTGTAGATGTAGAAGGCGTAGTCCACGCCAATGCCTGTTGCCAGAACCATTACGGGCAGGGTTGCCACGGTGAGGCCGATATCGAGGGACTTCATGAACCAGTACCCGAGGAATGTGGCCAAGGTCAGAGGCAGGCAACAGGCCAGCATGGCGCGCCAGTCCCTGTAGGCCAGAAGAACCAGACCCACGATGGCGGCATAAACGTACATCATCATGGCAATTTCGCGCTGCTCAACCTCTTCGTTAATGGCTGCAATCAAGCCCACATTGCCCGAGGCCAGTCGAAGCTTGACACCTTGGTCTTGGCCATCGAAATCTGTGCGGAAGCGTTTGACCGCTTCAATCACGGTTTGGATGGTGGTGGCCTTGTGGTCGCTCAGATAGATGTTGGCCGCCATCATGGTGCATGCCCGGTTGAACAAGCCCCCGGCTTCAGGCAAGTAGCCCACTGCGATTTGCAAGGCCTGGCTGTCCCTGGGCAGGGCGGTCATTTTGGGGTGCCCTTCGTTCAGGCCGGCGTTGGCAAACTTGGCCAAGCTCGAGATGGATGAGACCGTCAGCACGCCGGGTACCTGCGAGATGTGCTGCGTGAATTGGTCGATGTAGTTCACGACCTCGTATTGATTGCAGGAATCGGCGGGTGTTTCAAAAACCACCGTCAACACTTCCATGCCGAGGTCAAAGCGTTGAACAATCGCATCGATGTCTTGGTTGTATCTCGACTCGCTGCGCAATTCCGGGGCACCTGCTTGCAAGGCACCGATGTGTCGGCCCTGACTTTGCCAAACGGCCACGCCAAAGAGCACCGCTGTCAAAGCCATCACATAGCGCACGTTGCGCAGTTCGGCCATCCAGCCGAGTTTTTCAACGAGACGGCTGCGCTGATTTTGCAGTGCCTCCTGTTGCTGAGCGTAGGTGCTTGGGAATTGGATGTAAGAAGCCACCAAAGGCAGCATGATCAGATTGGTCACGATTTTGTAGCCGACCCCAATCGACGCGGCAATCGACAACTCCCTGATCATCGGGATGGGGATGATGATCAAGGTGATGAAGCCCACAAAAGCGGTCACAAGAGCCAAGCTTCCGGGTATGAACAGGCCCGTGAAACTGGCTTTGGCCGCCGCCATCGGATGGGCGCCAGACGCCAAGGCCTTGGCAATGGCATTGATTTGCTGGATGCCGTGGGACACACCGATGGCAAAGACCAGGAAGGGCACCAGAATGGCCAGGGGGTCGAGCCCGAAGCCCAGCAGACGCAGGGTGCCAAACTGCCAGATCACGGAGACCATCGAACAGCCCAGGGCCAAAAGCGTCAATGAAACGGATCGGCAGTACCAGTAAACCGACAGGGCCGTCAGCACAATGGCCAATGCAAAAAAGACCAGGACCCCTTTGGCACCGTCGGCGATGTCCCCAATTTGTTTGGCAAACCCAACGATGTGGATGGCATGTTCAGGCGTTTGCAGTGGCACGCGAACTTCTTGTTCGATTTGATGCGCCAGTTTCAGATAGTCGAGCTTTTGCTTCGTTTGTGGATCTTCTTCAAGCAGGTCCGCGACAATCATGGCGGCCGTGCCGTCGTTGGCCACCAGGTTGCCGATATATCCCCCACGGACAACCCTTGCTTTGATCCGGTTAATTTGTGCCGCATCCAGCCGGTCGGGTGTCACATTGCCGTCAATGACGTCTTCGGCTTCAAACCCTTCTTCTGTCAATTCATAGACCCGGGTGTTGGGTGTCCACAGCGATTGAACCGAGCGTTTGTCGATGCCGGGCAAATTCATCAAGGCTTGTGTGGCCTCGTGCAGCTTTTTCAGCGAAGCTGCGTCCCAGATGTCTTTTTGGGTTGACCTCACCGCGACCATGATGCGGTTTGAACCGAACAGTTGATCGCGGTATTGAAAGAAGGTGTCGGTGTATTCGTGACCCAGCGGCAGCTGCTTGTCAAAACCGGCTGTCATGTGCAGCTGTGAAGCCAACACACCCATCAACACCGTGAAAACGGCCAGCGCAGCAAGGATGGTCTTTCTGAAGTGGAAGAAGAAATCTTCCAGTCTTTGCATCAAGCTTGTTTGTGTTGTCACGTTCGCATTCCACCGAGCCGAAGGCCGGTTCACATTTCAAGGAAGTGGGAATAAATTTTTCCGACCCTTAGGCCGGAAAAATCGGGTACATCCAGCTCAGAATGAATAGGACATCGTGAGGCTCATGACATCGCGGTCGCTCATCAGGTTTTTCGTGCCGCCGCCAAAAAACGTTGTGTAGCCAATGGCGGCTTTGACCTTGTTTTGATAATCAAAATTGAGCATCAGTGCAACGGCGCGTCGACCTTCGACGAATGGGATGGCATTGGGACTGGTGCCACGCACATCATGGAAAAAGTCTGCGACCGGGCTCATGGTCCAGCCTGTGTTCATGAAGTTGGGGTAAGTCAAGCCGATTTCAGCTACATAGCCCCAGGAACCTTTGGTCGGCATGGAGTAATCGGTGATGTAGTAGGGTACAGCCCCAGAAAGGTCCAGGTGCGGGTATTTGGTGTAAGCCGCCTCGGCCATCACGTAACCTTCTGCGGCACCCAATGCACGGATCAGTCCAGTGGGAAGGAAGCGAAATGCGGTGGCTTGAAGCTGGTATTTTTTCTCGCTCACGTATCCATTGGAAACGGCCGCCGTGGTGAATCCATTGGATTTTTTGTACAGGCTGTGTTTGCCACTGAAAGGCACTGTCGGGTCAATCGCCACACTGTCTTTGGGGCGGTAGGAGAACTCTGCGCCAAAGGCCCAGTCACCCATTTTGGTGTTCATGGAAACACCGAACAAATCGAGATTTTCACCGTATTGTTCAAGTCCTGAAAGTCCGATGGCATTGGGTGTCCCCAGTCCGTTTGATTTGTAACCTATGAACGGTAACTTGTCGTGATACCGCATGTAATAGCCGGCAAACTCAGTGTCACTTGCGACGGGTTTGTAGCGCAGGTTGATGCCGTACTGTCCACCCTTTTTGGGCTTTTGCGTTTCAATCGGCACATGTCCTGCTGCAACACTGGCCATGTCGCGTCCCCGTGTGGGGTCAAAATCTCCCCCCCCTAATCCTGAGCTGGTCGGGAAGTAGCCGCCACGTTTTCCGCCCGCTCCAACAAAGTCAGCCGTTGACCAAAAGGTGCCAGCGGGGTCGAGCTTCATGCCGTTCCATGCAAACTGGTAATACGCCTCTGTAGAGAAGCCTTTGCCAAGA
>JAGNVG010000050.1:0-3138 GCA_017986605.1 Limnohabitans sp. | reverse complement strand
GTAGCCGCCACGTTTTCCGCCCGCTCCAACAAAGTCAGCCGTTGACCAAAAGGTGCCAGCGGGGTCGAGCTTCATGCCGTTCCATGCAAACTGGTAATACGCCTCTGTAGAGAAGCCTTTGCCAAGACTGGTGCTCAATGAAGCCATTGGGGCAGGTATGAAGATCTCTTTCAGTTGTGTGCCGGGGATATGGGATTTGCGCAAATCCAAAGCGTTGATCGAGTTGATGCCACCCAAGATGAAGATGTCTTCGCCCCAACTGATGACCTGATTGCCCAGCTTGAGCTTGGCTGAATTTCCACCCAGGTCCAGTTCTTTGGCTACCCAGAGGTCAAGCAAGGTGATGTCTTTTTTGAGGACATTCGCGGCTTCGTCGTCTAAAGGTGATCGAATGGTTTTTCGGGCTGACAAGTCGCTTGACCAAGTGAACCGCCCCAGCATGGACCAGTTGCCTTCTTCACGCAAAGACAGTTCATGTGTGCCTTTGACGACAGACGACACCACGGACCCTTTCCTGTAGTTCAGGTTGCCATCATCGGAGTTGGTGAAATTCATGTCGGGATTGGCCGTTGCTTCATCGCCATTGACCAGACCGCCCAGTGCGCCAGATGTGGGTGCGTTGCCGCCACTGTCGTTGCCAATCATCCGGGTGTTGGGCGATTTCAGCCGTTTTTGCATGCCAAAGCTGAGGGTGGAATCAAAGCTGCCCGTGATGCCGTTGTCCATCTCAAATTTGACGGCATGGGCCATGGGGCTCATGCTGGCTGTCAACGCGGCGCACACCCATGCCAGTTTTGTAGGTGCGAATTTGTTTTTGCTTTGCATTGTTTGTCTCCTGATCTTGTCGAGGTTTTTTTAGCGGTCGCCAAAACGACGCAGCTCTTCAGATTCGAATCGTTTGGCGTCAATGCGGCCTTCAGCACCTGCCAGCCAGTCCGTGTCTTTTGACGCTTGAGTAGCGTTTTCAGCGATGTAGCGGTTGGCGTTCAGATCCCAGGACATGAATTCCTGGCTGACACAGGCGCCCAGTTCGACAGCGGGGTAGATCGATGCTTCCATGACCCGCCACAATTTGCCTTGCGCGTCGTACTGATCGGCGTTGAGCAACATCCAAGAGTCCTCGTCCAAGTAAAACTCTCTTTTTGCGAAGACATGGCGTTTGCCGGCTTTGACGGTGGCTTCCACTTTCCAGACCCGATGGAGCTCGTAGCGCATCAGATCGCGCTTGGGGAACTGCCCTTCGTAGATGTCTTTGAGTGGGCGCTTGGCTACAAATTTAAAATTGTTGTAGGGCACATACATTTCTTTTTTGCCGACCAACTTCCAGTCATAACGGTCCAACTGACCCGAGAACATGGGATATTGATCAACTGTCTCAAGGTTTTCGTAACCGGGAATTGGGTTGTCATAGGCCATATTTGGCAAACGGCGCACCCGTCTTTGACCCGGGAAATACATCCACGCATCGTTGGGCTTTGACAGGAAGAAGTGGCCCAAGATGACCTCGCCTGCTCGGGCTGCTGGGCTTGTGGCGACATTCAGCAGCTTTTGCAAGACATCCTGAACGTCCTCCGGCGACCTGGCTTTGTTGGATGCAAAGGGCATCGTGACCCATTGGTCCTGAGTCAGGCTGTAAAAACTTCCATCGGGATTGATGAAGTTGGTTTGGTAATGTTCAATGCGACCCTCACCTTGCCAGCGCAATCGGTGATTCCAAACGGCTTCGGCACCATTGTTGGGGACGGGGAATGGGAAGCCGCCGCCGACCGCCTGGACCAAGTTGTCTTGACCATCGGCCGTGAGCTTGGCCTGCGTTGCATTGATTCTGGTTTGGCCATAGACCGACTCCGGATAACCGCAACTGCGTCGGGTGGGATAAACATCCATCCGGTAACCCTTGCGGGTTTTGAGTAACTCGATCTGGCCCGCCGACAGCTTGTCTTTGTATTTGTCGACGTTGCTCGCATCAATGCTGTAAAGGGGCTTGTCTGCGGCGAATGGGTCGTTGCGGGTGTCGCCTGCTTTGTGTTTGCCCTTGGGCAATCCACCGCTCCATTCGGGAATGGAGCCATCTTTGTTGCCCGCTTTTTCTGCGCCAACGGGTGTGAGTTCTTTGCCCAACTTGGCGGACTCTTGTTCGCCCACGGCGGCCAGCAAGGCGCCCGTGGTGATACTCAGTCCAATGGTTAGGGCGAGCGTGCGCCATTTTGTGAAGTTCTGTGGGGTCATCGTTGATCTCCTTTTGTTGTTGATATCCGGCTTTTGGGCCCTCAGTGGCAGGCGTTTCCTGTTGTCTGTCATCCATCGGAGGCCCTTCGCTGCTGACGCTTGCGGGGGGGCAACATCGGGTTTTCGGCCATGCAGCCAGCGCGTTGAATCACTAAATGCGACAAACTGTCATGTTTATGTTAGTGGCTTGCACTGGATATGACAAGTTGTCATGTCTAATCGTTTTCCCTTATTTAATTTGGAGATTTAGAAGCCTGTGAAGTGTCGATTTGGACTCGAATCAGACTTCTTTTCCCATGCTTGACTTGTGCTGAACGTCACCAGAACGAGAATGAGTGCTGGTATGACATGAAAAAAATGAGGATTTCAGCGTCGATTGAGTACCCGCTACACCAGGTCCCCGTACGATCCACACCGTATAGAAACGTGTTCGATTCAAAAGGGTGAATGGGTTATGGTGAACAGCAAAAAAGCGTCCGAGATAGTGAATTCGGATTCGCCCTCCAAGGATGAGGGCTCTTCGCTGCCAAAAGGTGACAGTTTGTCAAGGCGCAAGCCTTCACAAGACAGATCCAAGGAGCGAATGGAGAAAATCCTGGTCGCTGCAGAAGCCTGCATTCTGGAGATGGGGGCGGCAAACCTGAAAATTTCCGACATTGCTGCGGCTTCGGGTATGGCCAACGCCAGCGTGTATCAGTACTTCAGCAATCGGGAAGAAATCATCCAGGCACTTTTGGAAAGATATCTGGATTATTTTTATGAGCAAAACACGCAACTTCTAGGGCCTGTAGACAGTGTTGAGGCGTTTCTTATATATCTTGAAGATGTTGTGTATGGCTACCATGACTACGTTAAATCCAATGCAACCTATAGAGCCATCTGGATGGATTCTCAAGGTTGGGCAGAGCT
>JAGNVG010000049.1:14726-16540 GCA_017986605.1 Limnohabitans sp. | reverse complement strand
ACGGAGACGACGCTGGGGCTCACGCCATTGCGCATGGGCAATTGAACGCTCCGCATGGGCAACTCAATGCCCCGCATGGGCAAGGGGTCGGCGTGCCCTGCTTCGCGCATGTCAGACGCGACGGAACACCAGGTCCCACACGCCGTGGCCGAGTTTCAGGCCCCGGTTTTCAAATTTGGTCAGGGGGCGGTAGTCGGGCTTGGCGGCAAAGCCATCGGCGGCGTCGCTGGTGTTGACCAGCAAGGGCTCGGCACGCAGCACGCCCATCATTTGCTCGGAATAGGGCTGCCAGTCGGTGGCCAAGTGCAGGTAACCGCCGGGTTTGATGTGCTGGGCCAGGCGCTGGATGAACGGCGACTGGATCAGGCGGCGCTTGTGGTGGCGGCTTTTGTGCCAAGGGTCCGGAAAGAAAATGTGCACGCCGTCCAGGCTGTCTGGACCCAGCATGTTGTCCATGACCTCGATGGCGTCGTGCTGAACGATTCGGATGTTGCCAATGCTTTCCTCGCCGCAGCGCTTGAGCAACGCACCCACGCCCGGCTCATGCACCTCGCAGCACAAAAAATTGTCGCTGGGGCGCACGTGGGCGATCTTGGCGGTGGCGTCGCCCATGCCAAAACCGATTTCCAGAATCAGGGGAGCGCTGCGGCCAAAGGCGGCTTGCACATCCAGACGCGCTGCGCTGTAGGGGATCAGGAACGTGGGCCCAAATTGCTCAAACGCCCGCACCTGGCCTGAGCCCATGCGCCCGGCGCGCAGCACATAGGTTTTGATTTGCCGCATGAAGGGCGCGTCAGAGGAGGCCTGTTCGGTGGCGGATTCGAGGGCAGGCTGCTGAGGAGATTTTTCAGGCGTCGTCATGTCGGGTGTCGCGTGGTGTCGGGGTGCTTGGCAAAGCCTGCCATTATCGCGGCTGTGGCTTTGAGTTGCGCACGAACACGGTGGTCCATTGGGTCAGTGCTTGGGCAATTGGCGTGTGCTCAGGCATTGCGGGCAGGCCCAGTGCCTGCGCCGCCGCATTGAGCGCCCGAAGTGGGTGTTGCAAATCCAGCGCCATGGCCCCGTTTTGTTTGCTGAGCTTTTCGCCGTTGTCACCCAGCACCAAAGGCGTGTGCAGGTATTGAGGGGTGGGCAAATCCAAGGCCTGTTGCAGCAGAATTTGCCGGGCGGTGTTGTCGGCCAAGTCTTCGCCGCGCACCACGTGGCTGATGCCTTGCGCGGCGTCATCGACCACCACCGCCAGCTGGTAGGCCCACAGCCCATCGGCGCGGCGCAGCACAAAGTCGCCCACTTCTGCGCTCACGTTTTGTTGCTGCGGCCCCAAACGCCGGTCTTGCCAAAGCGTGGCCAGCGGCAGATCCAGTGCGGTTTGCACCGCCTGCACGTTCAGGCGCCATGCTCGGGCTGGCTTGCCTTTCAAGCCGGCGCGGCAAGTGCCAGGGTAGACCGCAGCTTGGTGGCGGGCCACAGACGGCGCTTGCGTGGCTTCGATGGCGGTTTCAATGTCTTTGCGTGAACAGCCGCAGGGGTAAGCCCAGCCGCGCGAGATCAGTGTGTCCAATGCAACTTGGTAAGCCGCTGTGCGTTGGTTTTGCCACAGCACGGGTTGGTCAGAGACCATGCCGCAGGTGGCCAGTTGTTGCAAGATGGTTTGGTCCGCGCCAGGCACACAGCGTGGCGTGTCCACGTTCTCCATGCGCACCAGCCACTGGCCATCATGGGCGCGGGCATCGAGCCAGCTGGCCAGCGCAGCCAGCAACGAGCCTGCATGCAAAAGGCCGGTTGGCGATGGCGCAAACCGGCCTGTGTACCCT
>JAGNVG010000049.1:0-14626 GCA_017986605.1 Limnohabitans sp. | reverse complement strand
GTCACCCGGGTTTGGAGCTGCACATTGCCGTCTTCGACCAGAGGAGCTGCCCAGGCTTTGACCAAGCCGTTCATGCCGGGCGTCGCCACCCAATGGCGTTCGCCACCAGGCAAACCGGCTTCGATCACCCGGCCATTGGGGTCGAGTACCCGCACGGCGTTGGCGCTCCAGGGTTTGCACACACCGGGGGCGGTGCCGATCGCCAGTTCAAAACGGGGATCGCGGACGGTGAAGTACTGAGCGCCATGGTCAAAGCTGCCAAAAGCGCTGGCTCGGGTGGACATGCGCCCGCCCAAACCCCGGCTTTTTTCAAAAAGCGTGACGTTGTGACCGGCTTGGCGCAATGTGCGTGCGCAAGTCACGCCGGCCAAGCCGACTCCGATGATGGCAATGTGTTGTGTAGTCATGTATGCACTCTACACCCAGTGACCACTGCCGACAATTTGGTATAAATTAATCTTGAGTAAATGAGCTATTTGTGACTCAAAAAAGATTGACCATTGAGAGGTGTGGTTTCCTAACAAATTCTAAGGTTTGATATTTGGTAATCGACTTCCTTTTTTAATACTTTTTTGTAGGATAATGCTGAAAATACTAAATCTTTAAAAGTTATTCAGGAAATTGGTACGAAATTTCCTTGTGGTCGTTTATTGGCATGCATGTGACATTTTTGTAGCATTGATCGACTTGAATCTACTTGGCTGAATGGATGAGGTGAAAGCTTGACTCAGTTGGTTGTCATTTTTTTGGTAGGGGGTCTTCTCTCGGGTTTTGCTCAGGCAGCGCCCGACCCAGTCCGCCCACTTGTTTCTTCTGCCCGCGCCACGGTTGATGGCGCGGATTCGGCTGCTAGCGTTCCTTTGGCCGTGCTCAGTTATGTGCGCATGACTTTGCAGCGCCATCCCGAGTTGCTGTTGAGCGAAGCACAAAGCCGTGGTGCCGAAAGTCAAGCCAGAGAGGCGCAGGCTCAGCGCGCGCCCAAATTGGTCTTGAGTGGCAATGCTGGTTTTGATCGGCAAAAAATCAACGCAGCGCGTCTGACCAATAATTACGAACAAAGCCAAGCCCAAGCGCGGGTAACCATGCCCTTGCTGGACCATGGTTTGACTGCGCAGATCGAACAACGCCGCCATGCTTCTGTGGGCGCAGATTGGAAACTGGTCGACAAGCGCGAAGACCTGATGTTGCGCACCTTGGAGACATACACCGAGATGTTGCGTGCCCATCGCTTGCTCAAGCTGTCGCAAGACAACTTGGCCATGCACCGTGAATACGTGCAGCAGGTCAAAGCCATTGCCAAACTGGACTTGGGCCGCGCTGCCGATTTGCCTGCCGCCATGGGCCGTGTGGCTTTGGCTGAGTCCGTGAACACCAGTCGCCTGGCGCGTCTGGAGCAGGTGCGTCTGGAGTTTCAAAGTCTGACGGGCTTGTCTCTGGTTCAGGAACTCCCCACTTTGACCCCCTTTGCGCCCGCACTCACGCTCGATGAGGCTTATCAGGCCGCTTTGAAAGCAAGTCCAGCTTTGCAAGTGGCCCGTGCAGACATCGAGTCGGCCCGGCAAGGTGTTTTGTTGGCCAAAGCGCCTTACCGTCCGCGGATCAGCTTGGATGCATCGGCCAAGAGTGGTCGTGATTGGGGCGGAGTCAAAGGCCAACAGTCCGATTTGTATCTGGGGGTGCAGGCCGAGTGGACCGTTCCGGCCGGAGGTGCTTACGGACATGCTGTGCAGGCTGCCAGTGAAGGTGAAGTGGCGACCCGCTATGCCTACGAAAAAGCCCGCGACGAGTTGCAGTTGCGTGTGAGCACGGCTTGGTTTGAGTTTTTGGCACACAGCCAATCTTTGGGTTCGTACACCGACTATGTCAACCACGCAGAAGCCATGGTGGACGCCAGCCGCAAGCAGTTCAAGATTGGCCGCCGAAGCCTGCTGGATGTGTTGAACGCCGAGAACGAGCTGTTCACGGCACGCTCCAACAAGCTGACGTCCGAGTTGGATCAAATCAAGTCGGCTTGGCGCCTCATTGGATTGCAGGGCCAATTGGCCGTGGTTTTGGGTTTGTGATGGGTCAACAGGACCGTCCAGCGCCATGCACACCTCCGCTTCAAAAGGTCAGAACGTGAGTCTGGCCCCACAGGTGTACGACGTGCTCAGCGCGTTGGCCTTGCGCTTGGGGGTGCGTGTTTCTGCGCGGGAGTTGCAGGCACAAAGCGCCCAGTTTGGCGAAGCGCCGCTGACACTGATGGCGTTGGCGCAAGCGCTTGCGCGCCATGGTGTGGATGCGCGAATCGGTCGTTTGGAGCCTGAGCAATTCGATCCGCGCATGGGCCCTGTGGTGTTCGGTTTGCATGCCGAGGGCGCCGCATTGCTGCTGGACCGTGAAGGCGATGCGTGCCAAGCATGGTTGGCAGCGCCTCGTGCCAGCGAACCTTTATGGCGTTCCACGTCAGAGTGGCAGGCGGATTGGGCCGGTTGGAGTTTGCAAGCCCGCTTGCTGGCGTCACGCGACAGTTCGCCCATGAAGGCCGACGCGCATGAAGATCAGCCAAAGCATGCGGCGCATTGGTTCTGGAGCGTTTTCACGACGCTGCGCACCTATTACCTGGACAGCACGCTGGCTGCGGTGATGATCAATTTGCTGGCGCTGGCCACGTCCATGTTCTCGATGAATGTGTATGACCGCGTGATCCCCAACGCAGCCTTGCATTCTTTGTGGGTGTTGGCCATTGGCGTGTCTTTGGCGGGGTTGCTGGAGTTGGCCTTGCGCACCTTGCGCGGTTACCTGGTAGATGTGGCGGGCAAAAAAGCCGACCTGTTGTTGTCGGCGCGTTTGTTTCGGCACATCCTGAACCTGCGTGCCCAAGACCGCCCAGGCTCCAGCGGCCAGTTTGCCGGACAGCTGCGCGACTTCGAGTCGGTGCGTGACTTTGTCAGCTCCACCACGCTGGTGGCATTCAGTGATGTGCCCTTCATCTTTTTGTTCTTGCTCGTGATTGGCTTGCTGGGTGGACCGCTGGTGTGGGTCCCCATCGTGGGGGCTTTGCTGGTGCTGGTGGCTGGTTGGCTGTCGCAGTGGCCCATTCGTGAATCGATTGAGCGCTATCAATATGAAAGCGCCCAGAAACTGGGCTTCATGGTCGAGTCTCTGGAGCGCCTGGAGCAAATTCGGGCCATGGGCGCCGAGCCCCGCTTGCAAGGCCGCTGGGAGCGCTTGAGTGCCACCACTGCCCGCAGTGCCATGGGCAGCCGCTTGGCCTCGGCCATCACCCTCAATTTCACGCAGTTCGTTCAGCAAAGCTGCAACACCGCGATGATTGTTTGGGGCGTTTATCTGATTTTGGAAGGCCGCATGTCGGTGGGTGCCTTGATCGGTTGCACGATTTTGGCCGGTCGCGCCTTGGGCCCGTTGGGGCAGGTCGCTGGCTTGCTCACCCGCTACCAGCACGCGGTGGGTGCGTTCAAGACCATGGACCGCATCATGAAGCTGGAAGGGCAATACAACCCGGACCGAACCTACCTTGGCATCTCGCGTGCGCAAGGCGGCCTCACGGTCCAGCAGTTGCAATTCGCTTACCCGCACACACAGCGACAAGTGCTGCAAATCGGCAACCTGACGGTCGCACCCGGAGAGCATGTGGCGGTGATGGGGCCTGTGGGCAGTGGCAAGTCCACCTTGCTCAAAGTCATGGCGTGGCTGTACCCGTCCGACACCGGGCAGGTCTTGCTCGATGGTTTGGACATGGCCCAAATTTCACCCGCTGATCTGCGTGCCCAGATCGCCTGGGTCGGTCAGGACCCAGTGCTGTTCAGGGCCAGCTTGCGTGATAACTTGCTCATGGCCGCCCCTCATGTCAGCGACGAGCGTTTGCAGCATGTCTTGCGCCTGACGGGCATGGTCAGCTGGGTGGCGGCCCATCCGATGGGGCTGGACATGCCCTTGGGCGAGAACGGAACCAGCTTGTCCGGTGGTCAGCGGCAGATGGTGGCGCTGGCGCGGGCTTTGCTGGCAGATGCCCCGGTGATCTTGCTCGACGAGCCCACCAGTGCATTCGATGCCGCTGGCGAGCAGCGGCTGCTGGATGCTCTGCAGCCCGAACTGCAAGGCAAGACCGTGGTCTTGGCCACGCACCGTCCGGGCCCTTTGAGTTTGGTCAGCCGCATCGTGCTGCTCGATGGTGGTCAGATGTTGGCCGACGGCCCACGTGATGCCGTATTGCAAGCGGTCAAGGAAGGCCGCATCAAACGCGTCGCCAACGGAGGTGCCGCATGAATGCCCCGCGCGTGTCCCCGCCCCATGCAACGACAGACGGCGACAAACAGGCCCTGATGCAAAAGATCAAGCGCCTTCGCCACGAAAACCAATCCCAGGCCGATCTCGACCTGGTTGACGATGTGTACGCCGCCACTTTGCGCGAGCGCCAACCTGTGTTGCGTTGGGGCTTGTATTCGATGGCGCTGGTGTTGATCGTTTTTGTTCTCTGGGCTGCATGGGCCCAACTCGAAGAAGTGACCACCGGCAGCGGCAAGGTGATTCCCACCAGCCGAGAGCAAGTCATACAGAGCCTTGAGTCGGGCATCCTCGCCGAAATCATGGTGAGCGAAGGCGATACCGTCGAGCTGGACCAAGCATTGCTGCGCATTGACGATGTGCGTCAAGGCGCCAGTGTCAAAGAAGGTCAGTCCAAAGTGGACGCCTTGCTGGCTGCAGCATCCCGTTTGCGTGCCGAATCGCAGGGCAGTGCATTGGCATTTCCCGCCGACCTGCAACGCAGAGCGCCCGATTTGACCCGCAATGAGCGAGACACCTTTGATGCCCGTCGCCGCAGCCTTGACGCCAGTCTCGTTGCGCAACAGCAAGCCTTGCGTTTAGCCAATGATGAACTGCGCATCACCGAGCCCATGGCGGCAGGTGGCTTGGTCTCGGATGTGGATGTCTTGCGTATCAAGCGAACCATTGCCGAGGCCAAAGGGCGTTTGTCCGAGCTGTCCGGTAAATTCCGCGCCGATGCGGCGGTCGAGCTGGCGCGTGTCGAATCTGAATTGGCGGGGCAGCGTGCAGGCCTGACTTCTCGCGAAGACAGCTTTCGACGCACAGTGCTGCGTGCCCCCAAGCGCGGGGTGGTCAAAAACATCCGCATTAACACGGTGGGTGGCGTCATCCAGCCGGGGCAGGACTTGCTGGAAATCATCCCCATGGACGACAGCTTGCTGATTGAAACCCGCATTCGTCCCTCTGACATCGCCTTCTTGCGCCCCGGCATGGAAGCCATCGTCAAAGTCACAGCTTACGACTCGGCCATTTATGGCTGGTTGCCTGCCAAGCTGGTGCAAATCAGCCCGGACACATTGCGTGACGAAGTCCGCCGTGACGAAACCTATTACCGGGCGCTGGTGCGCACCGATGCCGCAGCCCTCAAAACGCCTGACGGCAAAAGCCTTCCCATCATTCCCGGCATGCTGGCCCAAGTCGACATCAAGACTGGCCAGAAGTCGGTGTTGTCCTATGTGTTCAAGCCTGTGTTGCGGGCCCGAGAAGCATTGCGTGAGCGCTGATTCATGAAAAACACCCCATTCCCCGAACCCCGAGTCATGACTTTGCGTGTGAGCCATCTGGCGATTGCTTTGTGGTTTGCCTACTTGTCGCCGACCTTGGCTCAAGGCCAGACTCAAGGAGGCAATACGGCTGCTGAAATCGAGCGCCAAAGAGCGGCCACTCGCGCCATGGTTGACCAAGTCACGGCAGACCAGTTCAAGCCAACGGATACAGCTACCCGTTTCGGCCACGAACTGCCTACGGCCCTCAAGCCCTTGCTGCCTCGCTCCGTCGATCAGCGGCAGGGTGCCGCCAAGCCTGCTTTGCGCGCTGCCCATTTGAGCCTGCCCGAATTGGGCCCGCTGGAGGCTCCAACGCTCATTCGCCGCCCTGTGCAGGCGCAGCCCAAGTCCAATTTGTCGACGCCTGACTTTTCGCGCCAAAGCGTGACGTTTGCACAATTAATGGGCAAAAGCCAAGTTGACTTGCCAGAGCCCGAAGGTGGCCTGGGGGTGTCTGCCGCTCGTAAGGGAGAAGCTGAACTCCAACAAACCACCTTCGCCTTGCCCGATCTGGTGGGGGTGGGTCTGGATTTCAGTCCAGAACTCAAAGCGATCAAGGCCCGGCACGAAAGCGCCCGTCAAAGACTGTCCAAGACTCGGGCAGACTTGTTGCCTACGTTTTCCAGCCGCTATGCCAATGGCAAGGAAACGACGGACAGTGCATCTTTGACGAACGACAAGCACGATTACCGCAACACATCCTTTCGCCTGACCCAGCCCTTGTTCAACTACCCGGCTTACGAAACCTTTCGAGCCAGCCAGGGTACTTTGGAAGCCGCTTTGCTGCGCAGCCAAGCCAGCGAGGCCGAGGTGTCCATGAGTTTGGTGCAGGCGGTTGTCAATCTGGTCACCGCACGCGTGACCGTCGCGTTTTCAGACGAGTTGCTGGACAACCTGTCCGGCATCTTGAAATACCAGGACCAGCGAACCCAATCGGGGGCCAGCAGCCAGGCCGATCTAGAGCGTGCCCGCTCGCGGGTGTTGGCGGCGCGTCAAAGTCGTCTGGAGCAGCAGGCCAATTACAAGTCGGCCTTGCTCGAGGCGGAGCGGCTCTTGGGGTTCACGCCCCAAACCTTGAGCTTGCCGTTTCTCAACGAGTTGCCTCCATTGCCCCGCACGCAAGCTGAAATGCGCGAAGTGGCCCTGCGCGAAAACGCCGAAATCGGTGCGCTGCGTGCCGAAGTCGAAGCCCAGCAGTCTCAAATGCGTGCCCAGTACGGCAGGGCTTTGCCCACGGTGGTGGCAAGCCTCGAAGACGATCGCTCGACCAACAATGGTGGTGTGATCGGCAAGCGTCAGGATAAGCGTGCCTTGGTGGTCTTCAACTGGGCTTTTTCTGTGGGCGGCAAAGAATACTTTGCGGGCAAGGAAGCTGCAGCCGACCTGAGCGAGTTGCAAAGCAAGCTGGCGCAAAACGAGCAGCGCATCACCCAGTCGGTGGACACCGACTTTGCTTTGTTGCAAGCCAGCACCTTGCGCATCAATTTGGGGCAGCAAGAGCAGGAGTCTGCACTGCGTGTGACCGAGGCGGTTCGCGAGCAGCTCAAGGCCGGGCGCATCGGCTCCATGCTGGAAGCGCTTGATGCGAGCGATCGGCTTTATCAAGCCCGCAACAAACTGACCCAGTCTTTGGGTCAGCAAATGTTGGCGCAAGCGCAGCTGCTACGGCACATGGGTCAGCTGGCCAGCATCCGCGAACAGGCACGTGTGCTTATTCAGGACGTTCCTTCGTCTGACCCGATTTTCAAAAAATAAAAAGGTCCCACCATGGCAGGCTCATCTGAATCCAACGACGCTTCCGACATTTTTTGGCCGGGGTATGTGGACGCCATCTCCAACTTGGCGATCAATTTGCTGTTTGTGATCGCGGTGATGTGCATCGTGATCTTGAGCTTTGTGCTGGAAGAAACCACCAAAGGCAAGCCACAGGAAGGGGATGCACCCCAAGTTTCACAATCGACCAGCGAAAAAGCTTCAAAAGCCTCTGCTGCCGCCATGCAGGCCTTGCAGACAGAAAACGCCAAGCTCAAGCAAGAGTTGCAGGCGATGCAGCAGTCGGCCTCTTCCAGTGCGAGTGGGTCGCCCAGCCGCAGCAATGTCGCCAACACCACACCCAAGATGGATGTGGTGAATGCTCGTCAGGAAGTGATGAAGGACGAAAAGGGGCAGTCCAGCATGAGCACGGTGGGCGCAGGTTTGATCGTCAACTTTGACCCCAAGGTGGTGACCTTGTCGCCCGAAGAGTCCAAAGACGTGATGACGCGCCTGGAGGCCTATGGCCCTGCCAAGACCACTCGCTGGCAGATCACGGTCATCTCGCCTAAGGGCTTCAGCGAGTCAGCCCGTTTGGGCTATTACAGAGCGGTGGCGGTGCGCAACGTTTTAATTCAAAACGGTGTGCCCGGCGAGTTGATCAACATGCGCGTGGTCGAGAGTGCGCAGGCAGCGGCCGATAGCGCCCGAGTTACGGTCAATCCCGCACCTTGAAGGCCTGGGCATGCAACTGAAACTACTTTGGCAACTGCTGCGCAAGCCGCCTGACGAGGGGGCATGGCGTGAGTCTCTGTCCGAACGCCGCGATCAGCGTTACCTGAAGCTGATATTGGCCCTGGTGCTGGTGATCGTGGTGTGGGCTGCATTGGCGCCAGTGGACAAGGTGGTGCGGGCCGAAGGGCGCATCATTCCTTCTACCCGTGCGCAATTGGTGCAGCACCTGGAAGGGGGCATCGTGCGCGACATCCGAGTGCGCGAAGGCCAAAGCGTCAAGGCGGGCGATGTGCTGTTGAGCCTGTCGAGCTCACAGGCCAACACCGATGTCCAGCAGGGTCGCAACCGGGTCGATGTGCTCAAGGCCCAGCAGGCCCGCTTGAAGGCCGAAGCCGAGGGGGCCGCTGCCCCTGCGTTTTCAGCCGACATACCGGAGCCGCAAAAAGACCTTGAGCGCGCCGCTTTCCGTGAGCGCGGAGAGAAAGTCCGGGCCGAACAAAGCGCCTTGCGTCAGCAAATCAACCAGCGCCAGTCCGAGCTGGCGGAAGCCCAGAACAGGGTCAAAAATCTGGCTACCGAAGTCGATGTCGCACGCAAACAATTGGGCGTCATGGAAGGTTTGTACCGCAAAGGTGCTGCATCGCAGCTGGAATGGCTCGATGCACAAGGGCGCTTGCAACGACTGACCACGACGCAGGGCGACGTCAGCAGCTCCATTCCTCGTTTGCAGGCAGCGATTGGCGAGCATGCTTCGCGACTGAACGAATCCACATCCCGCTTCAGGGCTGAAGCCCGTGCTGAACTGGCGCAAATCAGTGCCGAAATCAACCGCTTTGAGTTGAACATCAGCAATGACAGCGATCGTCTGGCCCGCAACGAGGTGCGTGCGCCTTTGACGGGTTTTGTCAACAAGCTGAACTTCAATACCTTGGGTGGGGTGGTTCGGCCCGGTGAGGTGGTACTCGAAATCACGCCCAGCGAGGGGCCGTTGGCGGTGGAAGCCCGTGTGCGCCCCGATGACCGCGCCAAGCTCCGCCCCGGTTTGCCCACGCGTGTCTTGATTGGTGCTTATGACTACGCCATCTTTGGCGCGCTGGAGGGGCAGGTGCAAGAGGTCAGCGCCGACACCCTCGCCGACGAAAAAGGCCAGCGTTACTACCGCGTGGTGATCCAGACCGGCCAGGCCCGTGGCGCTTTGGCCGACCAGGTCATTTTGCCTGGCATGACGGCCCACGCCGACATCGTGGCGGGGCAGCGCAGCGTCTTGAGCTACGTGTTGTCGCCCCTGACCCGATTCGCTCAACAAGCGTTGAGGGAGCCTTCATGAATAGCCCTATGTCGCCTGACATGGCATTTGTTTTTTTGAATAACTTTGTGAACTGCAAGCAAGAGAGGTCCGCATGAAACGTTTGAAGCCCTATTACTTTTTTGTCGGTATTCCGATTGTGTTTGTGTTGCTCGGCTTTGCTGCGTTTTACGACGTGGTGGCGGGCACCATGCGCGGCAACCCGCACCCGCAGATCAACTACCTGATTTTCATCTTGATGGCCGGTGGTGGAGCCATGATGATGCACGCCGTGCACCGCATGAACCGTGAAGGTGCGTTTGTGCAGCGCTTTTTTGTGTCTGCACGTGAGGGCGCAAGTCCTGACATCTTGCGTGAAATGGTCACGGGTGAACGCTTTGACGTCAGTAACGTGTTGGAGTTGTTGGCCGAAACCCAGCATGCGCCCATCAGCGATGTGCAGCACGCGGCCTTGGAGGCGGAGGTGCATCGCTTTGAGGCGCGGCAAAACATGCGCCTGTATTTGCCTCAGTTCCTGTCGGGTGCCATGGTGGGGCTGGGCTTGCTCGGGACCTTCATCGGTTTGCTGGGTGCGCTCGAAGAAATCGGCAAGTTGATCTCTGCCTTCACCATGGTGGAGTCGGGCAACGCCTCTGCCGCGGTGCGCACACTGGTGGATCGTCTGAGCTCTCCCATGAAGTCCATGGGCGTGGCGTTCAGCGCGTCCTTGTTTGGTGTGTTGGGCTCCTTGGTCATGAGCGTGCTCATGGTGGGCGTCAAGCGTTGCGCCAGCGAGTTGGTGGGTGCCATGCACTCGCGCTTGGTCTATCTGACCGATTTCTCTGCCCATGGTGAGGCAGGTCACGCGAATGACCAGATCACCTCCAGCCTCAACGCGGTGGCTGAACAATCGCCCATCTTGAAGGCCTTGGTGATCTCGCTGGACCAATCCGAGCGCCGTGTGCGCGACCTCATCAACTCGATCGGACAGCTGTCCGTCAAGATCGAGCGCAATGAAGTGGAACTGTGGAGCCGGGTCAACGACAGCTTGCAGCAAAACCAGCAGCGCCAGCAGGGCAGTTTGGATCACTTGCAACAGGTGGTGACGGCTGTGCGCGATATCGCCAAAGAAGTCACGCCTGCTTCGTACCGCGAAAACACAGTGGTCTCGGCCCTGGTCACGCAGCAAAACCGTGTGGAGTCGGCTCTGCAAATCATGGAGGCCAGCTACACGCAGTTCAGCAAAAGCTTGGCCCAGCAAGCGGAAGTCTTGCAACGACAGGACCAAACGGCGCTTGAAGTGTTGCAGTTGCGCTCGGCCATGGCCGAGCAGCAGCGTGGCATCCAGCAAGCCATCCAGACGTTGGGCGGCAGCTTCGGTGGGCTCGATCGGGTGATCCGCGAGCACCAGGAGCATTTGGTTCGCTTGCGCGAAAACGAAGGCACACAGAGCACCCAGCTGGCCAATGCCGTGCGTGAAGAAGGCGAAATCCTCAACCGCCTGATTGAGCGCATCGAGTCTTTGCACCACGAACAAGGCGCCCAGCACGAGCGGCACCTCATCATGCTGACAGACCAGTTGCGTCGGGTAGAGCCCGACAGCGCGCATTGAACCGAGCCTGCTGAAAATAAACGTTCAAGCTGACCCAGGGAAAAGAACATCATGGCTACATCCGTTACCTCCTCAGCGCCCGTTTTGCTGGCCCAGGCCAACATCCCGGCATTGCCTGCTGATACGTTAGCCCAACCGTCTGCCAAAGCGACGGAAGGATTGCGATCGGTGAAAGTGGTGGACAGCCAGACGCAAAACGGCAGTGCGGTTTTTACATTGCCTGTTTCGCAAGCCGATGTGAAATCCGTTCAGGTGCTGGATCTGGACATGCTCATCGTGTTGGGCAATGGCGAGGGCATCTTGTTGCGCGAGGGCGCATTCCTGGCGACCACCAATGCAACACAAAAAGTGGTTTTTGGCGGTGGCGGCAGTCTGCTGTTGTCCGACTTGCTCCAAAAAGTTGGTGTGATGAAGCCTTCGGATGCTGCGAGTTTTCGACTCAGTTCCACCGAGGTGAAGCTGGGCAAATCTGAAGCTCCCGGCGGGCAAGGCTTGAACCTGGGCAAGGGCGAAGACGATGCCCAGACTGGCCCCGCGCAAGAGGAAATCTCGCAACTGATCCAGTCCTTGCAAAACGCCAGACTGTCGGACAACCCTGTGCGCGAAGACAGCCAACCCGTCAAGCCCTTGCGCATTTCCGACAGCGTGGCGGAGCCCGTGGTGCTGCAACCGGCTGCTGCGCCTGGTGATGTCAAGAAACAAGACAACACAAACACCGGTCAAGTGGAAACCGCTGTGTCTGCCTCTTGGGTGCCTTACGACCAATTCAAAATCACCAACGTCGAATTTGCAGAACCGGGGCAATCGTTTGACAAGCTGATTTTCACCAATGTTCGCGCAGACACCCCCTTGCCCGTC
Source organism: Limnohabitans sp. (assembly GCA_017986605.1). GTDB lineage: Bacteria > Pseudomonadota > Gammaproteobacteria > Burkholderiales > Burkholderiaceae_C > Limnohabitans_A. Next base: position 2,790 of record JAGNVG010000049.1, on the reverse strand, counting down.
AAGATGGTGGCAGGTGCCACCAGTACCGACGTCCACGCTGACTGGGGCCAAGTCACAGACACTACTGCTTACGGTTTGCTCAAGTTGGCACAGCTGTCATCAGCTACCAAACTGGTCTTGACCCTTGCCGCCGATGCCCAAGGCATCCCAGCTGGCCTGAAGATCAATGGCCAAGCAGTGACCGCAGGCGCCACCATCACCATTGACAACCTCACCCCTTCGACCGCCACGGCCGTGTTGAAGCTCAGTTGGGATGTCGCTGCTGCACCCGTGCAGAACCAGACTTATTTTCAAATCGCTGCCAAGTACTTCAACGGTTCGACCGAAATAGACAAGGGCGGTAAGACCTTGACGTTTTTGTACAGCGAGTACAACGAGCAGACCCGCAGCCTGAACAACACGGGCGATCCGATTTTTGTGTTGGCTTCTAACGGCTACAGCTATGACATTCAGGGCACAGCCGCTGCAGAGAACATTGTGGCCTGGCACGGCGATGACGTGCTCGAAGGTGGCCTGGGTGCCGACACGCTGAATGGCGGCAGCGGCAAAGACACCGCCAGCTACAAAAACGCCACCACAGGTATAACCGCTTCGCTGCTGAACCCTTCTGACAACGCAGGGCAAGAGGCCGCTGGCGACCAATACCTCAGCATTGAAAACCTCACCGGTTCTGCGTATGCAGACCGATTGACGGGCGATGCCCAGGCCAACGTGCTCAAGGGCCTGGCGGGCAACGACACCTTGGTGGGGGGCGGAGGTGCCGACACGCTGGATGGCGGTGAGGGCACGGACTTCGTCAGTTATGAGACGTCGACCACCGGGGTGATCGTGTCCTTGGCTGCCGCGCCAGCCAACAACGGGGGCGTGAGCTTTGTCAGCATCGAAGGCCTGATAGGCAGCGAATTCAACGACCAGTTAACAGCTGCCAGCGCAGGGGCTGTTCTTGAAGGACGCGCGGGTCACGACGTGTTGGTCGGTGGTGCAGGTGTGGACACCTTGCTGGGCGGTACGGGTGATGACACTTTGCAGGGTGGCGCTGGAGGCGACAGCTTGGTGGGGGGCGATGGCACCGATGTGGTCAGTTATGCCGACTATTTGGGCACGGCAGCACGAACCGGTTTGTTGGTGGACTTGCAAAACACCAGCAACAGTACCGGCTACGCACAAGGCGATGCGTACAGCGGTCTTGAAATCCTAGAAGGTTCTGGCAAAGACGACACCGTGGTCGGTGGTCACAGCACGATCCGCAGTCTGCGCGGTGGCGCGGGCGATGACGTGTTCAAAGGCTTGGACTTGACCCATGACAGCTTGGTCGGCGGTGAAGGCAGGGATACGATTGACCTGTCTTCACAGCCCAATGCGCAAAGCGGCATTCACCTTGAGCTGACGAACAGTCAATTTGCCAGCATGGAAGCCGTGTTGGGAACGGCTGGCAACGACACACTCGATGGCAGCGCCTACACCACGGGCTTGTCTTTGAGTGGGGGCACAGGCAATGACGTTTTGCGGGGTGGTTTGGCCGACGACACCTTGATCGGTGGCGCGGGAGACGACACGCTCAGGGGCGGTGGGGGCACAGACAGCCTGCAAGGCGGCGAAGGCAGCGATTGGGCCGATTTCAGTGACCGCACCTCGGGTTTGGTCAATGTGAACATTGGCGTGTACGACAGCATTGAAAACGCCATGGGCACAGCCTATGACGACAGCTTTCTGGCCAAAGCCGGAGACGAGGCCAATGCCTATGTGGGCGGTGCCGACAGCCTCAATGGGGTGGATGGCACCGACACGGTCTCTTATGAAAACGCAGCCACTGCTGTCAAAGCCAGCCTGGCCACGGGCGGTACGCTGGGTGATGCGGCGGGTGACACCTACCAAAGCATCGAAAACCTGACCGGTTCTGCGTATGCCGACGACCTGCAAGGCAACGACGGTGACAATTCGCTTCAGGGAAAAGGCGGTGACGACACACTGATTTTCAGCAAGGGCCACGACACACTCGAAGGCGGCACCGGCACAGACACCGTGGTTTATGCGGGCGTTACCGCTGTTGTGAATGCGAACTTGCTGACCAAGTTGGGCACCGTGGCCGATGGCAGCAGCCAAGAGTTCCGGTCAATTGAAAACCTCACCGGTGGAGCGGGCAGCGACATACTGGTGGGCAACGACAGTGCCAATACCTTGTTGGGCATGGTCGGTAACGACTCGATCTTGGGCGGCGCAGGAGACGACAACCTGCAAGGCGGCGACGGTGCGGACTCTTTGGTGGGCGGTGCGGGTGCAGACATCCTGAGTGGTGGGTCCGGCATCGATACCGTCAGTTATGCCAGCAGCAGCGCCAAGGTGACGGTTGATTTGACGCTCACGGATCGTGGCCCTGCAGACCCACTGAACGACGGTGCGGGCGATGCTTTGATCGGCGTGGAGTCGATCATTGGCAGCGCGGGTGACGATGTATTTTTCGCGTCGGTGGATGCCGTCACCATCTCCGGTGGTGCGGGCGTTGACACGGTGGACTACAGCAAGCAAGGCAACTTGTTGGCCACAGACATCGGTGTGACCGTCGACTTGTCAGTCGCAGTGTCTGGCGCAGGTTGGGCATCTGGGGATGCTTTTGACAGCATTGAAAATCTGGTGGGCACCCAAGGCAAGGACACGTTGTACGGCGATGCTGGGGCCAACCTGATTTTGGGTGGAGCAGGTGACGACACGGTTCAGGGGCGTTTGGGCCATGACACCCTGGATGGTGGTTTGGGGCTGAACACCCTCAGTTATGCAGACCGAGCGGCAGGC
>JAGNVG010000048.1 GCA_017986605.1 Limnohabitans sp. | reverse complement strand
CGTGCCCGCTTTTTGCCCATAGCGTGGTACGGGCCATAAAAAGGATGAAAAGCCGCGTGGGGCAGCCAAGCCTCGTCAAAGTGCAGGTTTTCCACATAACCATCAAGCATGCTCTTGATGGTTTCGGTGTTGTACAAGACACCGTCGTAAGTAGACTGCGTCAGAGTCATCACACGCGGCTTGACCTTTTTGGGGTCTACGCCTTTGAGTAATGGGTTGGCCTTGATCTTGGCCATGATGGCCGAAGGCTCAAATTCGCTTTTGGGAATAGGACCAATGATGCCGAAATGGTTACGCGTGGGCTTCATGAACACCGGGATTGCGCCGGTCATGATGATGGCGTGCAAGATCGACTTGTGGCAATTGCGGTCCACCACCACCACATCACCTGGAGCCACCGCGTGGTGCCAAACAATCTTGTTGGATGTGCTGGTGCCGTTGGTCACAAAGAAACAATGGTCCGCATTGAAGATCCGCGCCGCATTGCGTTCGCTTTCGCCAATGGCACCATTGTGGTCCAGTAACTGCCCCAACTCCTCCACCGCATTGCACACGTCAGCGCGAAGCATGTTCTCACCATAAAACTGGTGGTACATCTGCCCTACAGGGCTCTTCAAAAAGGCCACACCACCCGAGTGCCCGGGGCAGTGCCATGAATAGGAACCGTCTTCAGCGTAATCGAGCAGCGCCTTGAAAAATGGCGGCTGCACACCCTCCAGATAGCTTTTGGCCTCACGGATGATGTGACGCGCCACAAACTCCGGAGTGTCCTCAAACATGTGAATGAAGCCATGCAGCTCGCGCAGGATGTCGTTGGGCAAATGGCGGGATGTTTTGGTCTCGCCATAGATATAAATGGGCACGTCGGCGTTCTTGCGGCGCACTTCATCGATGAAAGCGCGCAAGTTGATCACCGCCGGATCCAGATCAGGCCCTGGCGAGAACTCTTCATCGTCAATCGACAAGATGAACGCGCTGGCTCGGCTTTGCTGCTGGGCAAATTGAGACAAGTCACCGTAACTGGTCACACCCAGAACTTCGAAACCTTCACTGATGATCGCATCGGCCAAGGCCCGAATGCCCAGACCCGACGTGTTTTCGGAGCGGTAGTCTTCGTCAATGATGACGATGGGAAAGCGAAATTTCATGGGCTTGTCGGGCTGTGCGCCAAATAAGGGACAAAGGAATTCAAACAGAGGCGAAGTTTAAGGATAAAAAGGGCCAGCAGAACGACAAGGATCAGAATTCCTGAAAAAAGCCGAAACAAGCGAAACAAACTACAGGACACAAGAATTGAGGAAGCCATCCTGAAAACCCGTTTTCCAACTGCTACAATCTAGGGCTTCGGAGCGGTGGATGAGTGGTTTAAGTCGCACGCCTGGAAAGCGTGTGTGGGTTAATAGCCCACCGCGGGTTCGAATCCCGCCTGCTCCGCCAAAATAAAAAAGCCTGCACATGTGCAGGCTTTTTTTCGTCTGTGCTTTCAAACCCCGGTCATGCCGGGGCAAGAAAAAAGCCCCCGAAACCGGGGGCTTTCAGATCAGCGGACGACTGCGAGTTGAGCGCGCTCACCACCTTTGTAGGTGTACAGAGTCAAAGCGCCGTTTTTGATGTCGCCTTTTTCATCAAACGCGATGTTGCCAGTCACGCCTTTGTAGTTGATGGCTTTCAAAGCTGGCAGGTACTTGGCTGGATCAGCCGAGCCTGCAGTGACCATGGCCGTGGCCATGACTTTGACAGCGTCATAAACGTAAGGGGCATAAACCTGAACGTCAGCATTGAATTTGGCTTTGAAGTCAGCACGGAACTTGTCCATGCCCGCTTTTTGTTCGCCTTCAACACCACCGGCTTCAGCACAGAAAACAGACTCATCCTTCATGGCGTCGCCAGCCAGTTTGGCCAGCTCGGAAGTGCAGATGCCGTCACCGCCCAGGAACTTAGCTTCGATGCCCAGAGATTTCATCTGGCGCAGCATAGGGCCGGCCACAGCGTCCATGCCGCCAAAGAACACGACGTCAGGCTTCTTGGCCTTCAAAGTGGTCAGGATGGAGTTGAAGTCAGAAGCTTTGTCGGTAGTGAATTCGTGACCGACGATGGTGCCACCAGCAGCGGTTGCACCCTTCTTGAACTCTTCAGCCACGCCTTGGCCGTAAGCGGTACGGTCATCGATCACAGCGATGTTTTTACCTTTGAGCGTTTCCACAGCGTACTTGCCGAGGGTGCCACCCAGGTGAACGTCGTCAGCCACCACGCGGAACGCGCCGGTGTAACCCTGACGTGTGTACTTGGGGTTGGTCGCCGATGGGGAGATTTGTGGAATGCCAGCAGCGTTGTACAGCTGCGAAGCTGGAATGGTGGTGCCGGAGTTCAGGTGACCGATCACGCCATTGACTTTGGCATCAACCAATTTCTGAGCAGCAGCTGTGCCTTGCTTAGGATCAGCGGCATCGTCTTCGGCCAACAGTTCAAATTTGACTGCCTTGTCGCCGATTTTCAGACCAGCGGCATTGAGCTCTTCAATGGCCATGCGGGCACCGTTTTCGTTGTCTTTACCCAAGTGGGCAATGGCACCACTGACAGGGCCAACGTGACCAATTTTGATCACTGTGGCGTCGGATGCGGCATCTTTTTTGCCACAAGCAGCCAAAACAACTGCGGCAACGGCCACAGAAACCAAGGTCAAAGAACGCGCACCAGAAAATTTCATAGAAACTCCGAAAATAAATTGCTTCAATCAAGCAAGCCGTAAAGATACTGCAAAACAGCCCGTTTGGGGGTTAGGGAAAACCAAAATTCTTGCGAAAGTGCCAGGGTTATGGAAGGAATCGATCCTGATCAGATTTAAAACGGTTGATCCAGGCTTGGTGAAAGCTGCGTTGCACCAGTTCCGTGGTCATGCGCTCCAATTCGGGCCGCAAAGCTTGCACCAAATCATCGGACAAGGCCATGAATGCAGCCCGCTCAGATTCACGGGCATTCAACGCAGCCATCAAACCCGGCGATATTTCAGCCTCAGGAATGCGCTGACTTAAAACAGGAATGACGGATGGCGGGCTTTCTGAAAAAAGCAGTGACTTGGACACGGTCATCACGCAGAAACCTTGGACAAATCATGTTGCAGCAAATCGTAGCCTTGACCCGCGTAATGACGCCAGCGCTGACGTGCGGTCATGCGACCGTGGTCATCGGTGGCGACAATCTCAATCAATCGCTCAAACTGATCGAACCCTTGAGGGACGTCATCGCCCAAATTGACCAACACATCCATCCCAGCCAACTGCAGTGGATCACTGTGCAGTCGAATGGGTGACGCATCCTGCAAATCTTGGCCATCTGCAGCTGTGCTGTGCGGCAAAAAATCAAACTCCGAAAAAGTCCAGAGCGCGACATCGAGTTGGCGCAAGGTGGCGTCGGAGCCGACGACGCCAAGCCTCAAGCCACGCCCATGTGCTTTACGTAAAAGCCGACACGCGTATTGCAAGCGCTCAGGCGCATTGAAATGAAATTCAATCCGGGTCATCTGCGCCCAGTCAACGACGGCGCACAGCCGAGGTTTTGACTGCACCTTGACCCACTTGAGCCAACAGGTAGTGCATCAACAACGCGACCGGGCGGCCAGTGGCACCTTTGGCCGCCCCACTGCGCCAAGCGGTTCCGGCGATGTCCAAGTGCGCCCAAGGATAACGTGACGCAAATCGTTGTAAAAACTTGGCTGCCGTCACCGATCCAGCCAGACGACCCGCCACGTTGGCCACATCGGCAAAGCGCGACTTGAGGCCTTCGGCGTAATCATCGTCCAAAGGCATTCGCCAGCAGACATCGCCGCAAGCATCTCCAGCGGTCTGCAGTGATTGCGCCAGTGCATCGTTGCTCGAAAAAAGGCCGGAACGAACCGCGCCAAGGGCAATCACACAGGCACCGGTTAAGGTGGCAATGTCGATCACAGCCTGCGGCTTGAAGCGTTCGGCATAAGTCAGGGCATCACAAAGCACCAATCGGCCCTCGGCATCGGTGTTCAGGATTTCAATGGTCTGGCCACTCATGCTGGTCACCACATCACCCGGCTTGACCGCCAATCCGTCAGGCATGTTCTCGGTTGCTGGAATCAAGCCCACCACATTGATGGCCGGCTTGAGTTCACCCAAAGCCTTGAACACGCCCAGGACACTGGCTGCACCACACATGTCGTACTTCATCTCGTCCATTTCGGGCGCTGGCTTGATGGAAATACCCCCCGTATCAAACGTGATGCCCTTGCCCACCAGCACCACGGGGGCTTGCGTTGCAGCGGCACCGTTGTAGCGCATCACAATGAAACGCAAAGGTTCTGCCGAGCCTCGAGCAACCGCCAAAAACGCCCCCATGCCCAGTTTGGTGACCTCCTTGGGGCCGAGCACTTCACACTTGAAAGCAGGCCCTTTGGCAATCGACTTGGCGGCATCGGCCAGCATGACCGGCGTGCAATGGTTGGCTGGACGATTGGCCCATTCTTTGGCCGTCTCAACCCCGACGATCAGTGCTTGCGCCTGCGCAAGTGCACCACGCAGTTCAGAAGTGACCACGTCCGCACTGAAGACGACTTGCTTGAGGGTTCGAGCCTTGGGTTTGCTCAGGGTCGTGGTGTAGCTGTAGGTGGCATCGGCCAAAGTTGAAGCGGCCACTGACAGCATCTTGGGCGTCAACTCTGCTGCCGAATGCAACCCCATGCGCTTGATCTTGGCAGACTTGAGTGCTCCCCAAGCAGCGAGCATGGCGCCGCGAATGTGGGCAGGTGTAGCTGCTGCCACACAAACGATGACCAGATGGCGCGCTTTGATGCCCGGGTGTGCATACAAAGACAGCACATCGCCCGGTTTGCGCTCAAAATCACCGTGTTGGACAGCCGCTCTGACCAAGGCGGCAATCGGGTCCTGACCAGAGGTGAGCACTTCATCTTCCGAAGGCCACAAAACAACCAAGGCGTCCAGATCGTTGCGAATAACCGTGGACAGAGCGCGCTTTTGGATTTCAAAGTTCATAATTCAGCTTTTCCTTCGTCCCGATGTTATTCCATTCTTCTTTACGCAAAGACCTTGCCCGACATTTCGGGGCCACGCTGGTGGTTTTGGTGACCATTGTGATCACCATCATCCTGATCCGGACACTGGGTCAAGCCAGTCGAGGCAGCGTCAACCCCTCTGAAGTCCTGCTGGTCATGGGCTTCAGTGTGCTCAGCCAACTGACCACCATCATCACCTTGAGCCTGTTCATCACCGTGGTGGCCACCCTCTCGCGGATGTACAGCGACAGTGAAATGGTGATTTGGTTTTCCAGTGGCCAAGGTCTGGGCCATTTTGTTCGTCCACTTTTTCAGTTTGCCTGGCCTGTACTGCTGATCGTGACGCTGCTGGCCCTTTTCGCCTGGCCTTGGGGTAACCAGCAAATCCAGGAACTGAAACAACGCTTTGAAAAACGCAACGACATTGAACGCGTTGCGCCCGGTCAATTTCAGGAGTCTGCTGGCGGAAAACGTGTTTTCTTCATTGACAAAGACACCCCGGACAACCGTTTTGGTAGCCATGTTTTCATCTCCAGCATGGAGGGCAACTTGGAGAGCGTGACCACCGCACAACAAGGACGCATTGAACTCACAGGCAATGACCGTTTTTTGATTTTGGATAAAGGTCAGCAGTGGTTGACCAACCTTGAGACGGGCGAAACCCGATTGACACAGTTTGAACACTATGAACTGCTGATTGACGCCGATGTGAGCATTCCCACGAATTCATTGCCCAGCCGACAAACACCTAGCTGGGAACTTCTGAAACAACCCAACCGCGAAAACCTGGCTGAGCTTTCATGGCGAGTGGGTTTGGGCTTGGCCGGTGTCAATCTGATGCTGATTGCCTTGGCCGTATCGGCTGTCAATCCCCGTGGCGGGCGCAGCTACCACCTGGCCTTGTCTCTGTTTGTCTTTGTGGCTTACTACAACATGGTCAACGTGGGCCAAAGCTGGATCGCCTCTGGTCGTTTCGACTTCATGCCCTTCATTCTGGGTCTGCACGGTGGCGTGTTCCTGATCGCCCTGGTTTGGCTGTCGGTTCGGCATTTCAACTGGTCGTGGCGGTTGATACGGCCCGTGAGCGCCACACACAGCAAAGGTACAGCATGAAAACCGTACGCAGCTTGCTGCATGGCGAAATCATTCGAGCCGTGTCTTTTGTGATCATTGGCTTTTTGGCCTTGTTCCTGTTCTTCGACCTTGTGGACGAACTCCAGAACCTGTCCCAGCTGGCCAGTCAAGGCTACAAACTGCAACATGCCTTGCTTTATGTGGCACTCAAAATTCCAGCCCACGTTTATGAATTGCTCCCCATCTCAGTGCTGATTGGCTGTATTTTCGTGATGGCCAGGCTGGCCCAAAGCTCGGAATTCACCATCTTGCGCACAGGAGGGCTCGGGCCACTCAAAGCCTTAGGCACTCTGGTGCAATTGGGACTGGTGTTTGTGGCTTTGACTTTTGTGATTGGTGACTACGCAGCGCCGTGGGCCGAACGCCAAGGCGTCCTGCTCAAGACCCGATTCCAAGGCAACTTGACGGTGGGGCAAACAGGCGCTTGGCTCAAAGAACGACAAGGGAGTCGGCATTTCGCAGTCAACGTTCGACGATTTGACGGCATCAATCGCTTGGAGAACATCCGGATTCACGAGTTCAATGAAGCGGGCCAGTTGCTGGCCATCACCACCGCTCCTGTGGGTGAAGTGACCGATGGTGCCTGGCAGCTGCAGCAAGCACAAGCAAAGTCCATCCGAGTAGGCGCATCAATCGGAGCGACGCAATACAACAGCGCCACCTTCACCACGATGAACTGGCCCACCGAGATCAGCGCTGACATGGTGGCTGCAGCCGTTCTGAGCCCCGATCGCATGCAAACCTGGGAATTGTTCAAATACATGCGCCATTTAACCAACAACAAACAAAATGCCCAGCGCTACGAAATTGAATTCTGGCGCAAGGTTTTCTACCCTTTGAGCTGCTTGGTCATGCTGGTCTTGGCATTGCCTTTTGCCTACTTGCACTTTCGCTCCGGCCAAATAGCCGGCCATGTTTTTGGCGGGGTCCTCGCGGGCATCAGCTTTGCTTTGCTCAACAACCTCTTCGGCTTTGTTGGCAATTTGCAAAACTGGCAACCTTGGCTGACCGCTGCAGCACCCACCCTGCTGTACAGCGCGGTGTCCTTGCTCGGTTTTTGGTGGATGGTTTTAAGGCAGTGACGATGAACCCGAACTCCCAGACAGGCGTGATTTTGTTCGGCCATGGTTCACGCGACCCCTTGTGGCGCTTACCCATTGATGCTGTAGCCAACCACATGACCCAGCGCTGGCCAGGTTTGGCAGTGGCCTGTGCTTTTTTGGAGCTCACCACGCCCGACCTGCCCACCACGGTTGAGAGCATGATGATGCGGGGCATGACCCATCTGCGCATCGTCCCCATGTTTTTGGGCGTTGGAAGGCATGCACGTGAAGACCTGCCAGCCTTGGTCAACGACCTTGCCCAAGCCTATCCCCAAGTTCAATTTGAATTGCTGCCAGCCATCGGCGAACACCCAGCCATGACACAACTCATGGCAGAAATTGCAGCCCAGCAAGTCACGGCCCAATAGACAAGTTAAAGCATAATGACAAAAGTCAATATGCCATTTATCGTATGAACTTGCACCAATTTCGCTTTGTTCAAGAAGCTGCACGCCGAAACCTGAACCTGACGGAAACAGCCAAGGCGCTGCACACCTCGCAGCCCGGCGTCTCCAAGGCCATCATCGAACTGGAAGAAGAGCTGGGCATCGAAATCTTTGCACGCCACGGCAAACGCCTCAAGCGCATCACGGAGCCAGGCCAACACGTGTTGCAAAGTATCGAAATCATCCTGCGCGAAGTGGGCAATCTGCGCAAAATTGGCGACCAATACAGCGCGCAAGACAACGGCACTCTGAGCATTGCCACCACCCACACCCAAGCCCGCTACGTGCTGCCCATGCCGGTGGCCAAATTGCGTGACAAATACCCCAAGGTCAACATCAGCCTGCACCAAGGCGCGCCCGACCAAGTGGCCAAGATGCTGCTCGATGACACGGCAGAAATTGGCATCGCCACCGAATCCCTGTCGGCCTACGAAGAACTGGTCACCTTGCCCTGTTATGAGTGGCAACACGTTCTGGTGCTGCCACTCGACCACCCACTGGCCAAAAAAGAGCACCTGTCGCTCGAAGACATCGCCAATGAACCCATCATCACCTACCACCCGTCCTTCACGGGCCGGGGCCGCATTGACCAGGCGTTTGCAGCCAGAAAACTGCACCCGCGCATCGCGCTGGAAGCCATCGACTCGGATGTGATCAAAACCTATGTCCGCCTGGGCTTAGGCATCGGCATCGTGGCCGAAATGGCCGTCAAGGACGACCCGGTGAAAGACCTGGCAGTTCGACCATTGGGCGCACTGCTGGGCATGAACGTGGCCCGTGTAGCCTTCAAGCGCGGCGCTTACCTGCGCCACTTTGTTTACCATTTCGCCGAATTGCTGAGCGACCGCCTGACTGCCCCCTTGATCACCAAAGCCATGACCGGTCACGTCAACGATTACGAACTTTGAGCCCTGAACTTTGAACGCCATGAACGCACGCACCCCCAGCCTCGTCTCCAAAGCGCCCAACATGGGCACCACCATTTTTACCGTCATGTCGGCACTGGCCACTGAAAAGAATGCGGTCAATCTGGGCCAGGGTTTCCCGGACTTCCCTTGTGACCCCAAGCTGCTGGAGCTGGTGAACGATGCGATGCGTGAAGGCCTCAACCAATACCCGCCCATGACCGGTGTGGCCCCGCTGCGCGAAGCCGTATCGAAAAAAATCGAAACCCTTTATGGCCGCCACTACGATCCTGCAACTGAAATCACCGTCACGGCGGGTGCCACTCAGGCCATCTTGACCATCATCTTGGCCATCGTGCACCCGGGTGACGAAGTCATCGTGCTGGAGCCCTGCTACGACAGCTATGTGCCCAACATCGAATTGGCTGGTGGCGTGGTGGTGCGTGTGCCCCTCACGCCCGGCACCTTCCGTCCTGATGTCGACAAAATCCGCGCTGCCATCACGCCCAAAACACGGGCCATCTTGATCAACTCGCCACACAACCCCAGCGGCATGATCTGGTCCCAGCAAGACATGCTCACGCTGCAAGAAATTTTGGCCCCTACCGACATCGTGCTCATCAGCGACGAGGTCTACGAGCACATGGTCTACGCGCCCAACCAGCACTGGAGCGCTGCGCATTTTGACGGCCTGGCTGCCCGCGCTTTCATCGTGTCCAGTTTTGGCAAAACCTTCCATGTGACCGGCTGGAAAATCGGCACCGTGGCGGCCCCGGCGGCTTACACGGCCGAATTTCGCAAAGTTCACCAGTTCAACGTGTTTACCGTGAACACCCCCATGCAGCACGCCTTGGCCCGCTACATGGCCGACCCAGCCCCTTATCTGGAACTGCCCGCGTTTTACCAGCGCAAACGCGACCTGTTTCGGCAAGGCTTGGCGCAAACCCAGTTCAAGCTGCTGCCCGGTGAAGGCACTTACTTTCAGTGCGTGGACATTTCGGCACTGAAAGTACCCGAGAAAAACCTCAGCGAAGCCGACTTTTGCAAATGGCTCACCACCGACATCGGCGTGGCGGCCATCCCGCTTTCAGCCTTTTATGGCAACGGCTTTGACCAAAAAGTCATCCGGTTTTGCTTTGCAAAAAATGACGAAACGCTGCTGGCCGCACTGGCCAAACTCCAGCGGCTTTGATGCCCCTTGTAGGAGCCAGCCTGCTGGTGAGTCAGTCTTTTGCAAATCACAAGGCATATTGCACCATCTGTTGATCCATCAGCAGCTGCGCCGCAACACCATGGCTGGCATTGAACACGGCATAGCTGTGACCGTTGTCATCAACCACACGACCTGAATTCGTCCACTCGCTGGCATCCAGCTGCACGGTGTCGTCGGCATTGCCCGTCACCTGCAAGCTGCCCGAAGTGGTGCCCGTCAGCACATCATGCAGGCTGATCTTGAGGGTCTTGGCCCCCATTCCGCTCAGGTCCACCTTGTCTATCGCACCCAGCTGTGACACGAAGCTCGGCAAGTTGTTGACCGATGCGTCAGACGCGTTGATCAACATCGACAGATCAACGCTCTCACCGTTTTGCAGTGTCTGGACACCCTCTGTCACCGTTTGGAACCAAGCGTCCACCACTTCATGCGTTTGGCCGTCGGTGGTTGTGAAGCTCGAAACGCCTTGCAAGAGATTGCCGTTTTGATGCGTGATGGTGTTGTCGTGGCCCAAGTTGATACTGATCACACCAGTCTCTTTCAAGCTGCGCAATTCTCCGGCATCGGTGACACCGTTGCCGTTGGCATCTTGCCAAACCATGAGCGCGTCAAACACTGCGTCTTGGGCATCCACCTTTCCATCGACATTGCTGTCGTGTTGGGCCAGCGCGGTCCAACCAGTGGCCGCCTTCTGACCGTCGGCCAACAAAGTGCTGTTGCCAAACAGCTCTGCGCCGTTGTTGATTTTGCCGTCGTGGTTCAAGTCAATCGCCAGCAAACCATCGTGCGCGTCTACCCAGCCGGTGGCCTGTGCCGTGCCCGTGGCTTGCAAGTCAAACATCGTGCCATGCGCGATGTCCACGGTCTGCACGCCATCGCCGTTCAAATCCAACACCAACGGGCTGTCGTATCTGGTGAGGCCAGCCGTGCCTGGGTTGACCTTGATCATGTTGAACAAGTTGTACGTGACACCGTTGTGCGTGATGGTGGAATAAAACGTATCGCCAGGGCTTGCCGTCAAATTGCCAAGCGACTTGCTGTTGGTCGCGCCACTGATGGTGAATGAGTCGATCTGTGAGCCATTTTTATACGTCTTGATCGTGTCGCCCTGCCATGCGGGGTTCCAATAATCCACGATGACGGCGTTGGTTGTGACGCTGCTGTTGGCACTCGAGCTAGACGAGGTCGTGCCATAAAAACCAGCTGTAAGAGACGACGAGAAGCGGGTGTCCACGTTAAAGGTGGATTGGCCCGTGCTGCCGTTATTACCTGCCACGTCGATATAGCCATTCAGGGCCACCACGATGTGGTTAGCCGTTGTATTGGCTTCTGCCGTCGGGGTATAGACGGCTGTCCATTTGCTGTCGCTCACCTTTGTCAAGGCAGACAAGCCACCCGCACCCGCACCGCCTGCGCTGTTTTGAATGGACACATCGTTGATGTCAAAGTTCGCCACGTTTTCAGAGAACTGGAACGTGACGGTGGAGGTTTGACCCATCGACAAAGCCACATTGGACATGGTGACGGCCACGGTAGGCGCAGCTGTGTCAACGGTCAAGGCATTAGCAAACTTGCCCACTGTTTGACCCACCGAGGTGGTTTCGCGCACTTGCACTGCGTTGGCCGCATAGCTGCCTGCACCCAACACAAAGCTTGTGCCTGAACCGGTGGTCCATGTTGTGCCGCTGTCGGTTGAGTACGACCACGCGTCGGTGGTCACAGACAGGTTGACATTCATCGTGCCGTTCTTGGTGATGAAGTCGGTCGCACTAGCCCCCGTGTCACTGGCCAAAGCAAGCCCGACAGGAGTAATCACCGTTGCGCCTGACTGCACCAAGACTTGCGAGCTCTTGGCGGTGTTTTGCCAGACGGTGTAATTGCTGGTGCCGTTGTTAACGGTGCCCGCGTTAGCCCAACCCGTTTCAGTACTCAGGTTGACCACATCGTTGGCTGCTCCAGTCACCACCATCTGGTGAAACTTGGTCGTCGCACTCAGGGCCGTGCCGCTCACGTTGGTCCAAGTATTGCCATCCGCACTGGCTGTGCCCGTGCGGATCAGGTTGAAGCCCGTCGTGTCGTTCACATCTTTGGCCGTGAGCGTCAGCGTGTTTGCTGCTGTGTCAGTGGCCAAGTCAATGCGCTCAATGCTTTCGATGCGGCTGTTTTCTTCCAAGCCCATGGCGCCCGCATTGCTGATGGTTGTCAAATTCAGCGCCGCACCACCGCTCAAGCGGATGGTGTCAAAACCGCCACCACCACTCACGCTGGCCTTGGCTGTCTGCCCTGCAGCCACGTTGCCCAAGTTGGTCACATCGGTGCCTGTCAGCACGATGGTGTCGTTGCCCATGCCCGCAAAGAAACGGTCCACCCCACCGCCGCCGGTCAGTGTGTCGTTGGCTGTTGAGCCGAGGATGGCTTCAGATGCGGCGGTGCCTGTCACAGCGCCGTTGCCGATGACCGGTGTGGTCAGCCACTGCGTGCCACCGAAGACGATTTTGTAGGTTTGAGAATTCCCAAAATCGGTGTCCTCGGCAATCACCAGATCATTCAAGCCGTCGCCATCAAAGTCACCCGCAAACGACACAGCTTGGGCCGTGGTTGAGGTGATGTTGGTCGAATAGGTGAGCTTGAAGCCTTGTGATGCGGCGATGGTGCCTGTGCTCACACTGACTTCTGCGCCCGTGGCTTTGCCGTAGACCACATAAGACGAACCGTTGGTGGAACCCACGATCACATCGGCAAAGCCGTCGCCGTTCAGGTCACCCGCGCCTGAGACTTGGCTCAAGCCTACGCCATTGGCCGTGTTGCCCAAAATGCGGAAGCCTTGAGTTGCGGCAATGGTGCTGGCCGCCAAGCTGACCGACGTTGGGGCAGAGCCGCCATACACGACGTAAGCAGCGGTGTAGTTTTGGTCAGCATCGGTGCCCACAATCAAATCGGCATACCCGTCACCGTTGACGTCGCCTGCGCTGGACACACTGGTGCCCAAGTGGTAGCCGGTGCTGTTGGTTAAACCGGTGACTTTGAAGCCTTTGCCTGCGGTGACCAGCGCATTCATGTCGCCACCGGTTGCGCCGCCAAAGATCACATATGTTGCACCATCAGCATTCGACAATGCCCCGTTGGCACTGACGATCACATCGGCCAGGCCGTCGCCGTTCACGTCACCCGCGCCGGACACCGAGAAGCCGGCATTCTCGTTCACACCGCCCGTGAGCCTGAATCCGTCTGCCGCCGCAATGCTGCCATTGGTGCCCAACGTCAAGGTGATGGCATTGGTCTTGCCGTAAACCACATAAGCTGCGCCGCCACTGGATGTGAAATTGGCGCCCGCATAGCCAATGACGAAGTCGTTGATACCGTCACCGTTCATATCGCCCACGCCCGAGACGCTGTCACCCATAGAGCCATAACCAGTGCCCGCAACAATCTTGAAGCCACGCGCTGCGGCAATCGTGCCACTGGACAGGTTGAGCACCGCAGGGTCGGCACTGCCATACACCACAAAAGCCGCACCCGCGTTGGCACCACCTTGGCTGTCGGAACTGGCACCGATCAAGATGTCGGCAAAACCGTCGCCGTTGACGTCGCCAATGCCCGACACCGATGTACCAAAGTAACCTGAGCCTTGAATTTTGAAACCTTGGTCGGCAGCAATCACGCCGTTGCTCATGACCGGATCTTTGTCCAGATTCAAGCCTTCACCCAGTGCATTGCCATAAATGACATACACACCCGACTGCGTTGAGCCAGCCACACCGACCAACAAGTCGTCGTAACCGTCACCGTTGAAATCACCCGCTGTAGCCACCGAGCGCAAATACGAGCTGGTAGACGATGCACTCGTGAACGACGAAGGCACCGCATAGCTGTTGTCCGCCGATTGGGTGGAGAAGTTCAGCTGAAGGTCGCTGTTCATGCCCGAATAAGCCAAGCCTGCGCTGTCTTGAATGGCGGTGTCACTGATCTTGATGAAGTAATCGGTGGCAGCCGCCAAGTTGGCTGTGGGGTTGATCGTCAAGGTGCTGGTGCCCCAACCGGTGACGAGCGTGCTGCTGCTCACATCAAATGCTTGTACGGGCTGGCCCGTGGTCTTGTTCCACAACTGAATAAAGCCTTGGCCTTTGACCACGGCTTCGCTGAACTGAAGCGTGATGTTGTTGCCCAAATTGGCTGTGTTGACATAGTCGTTGTCGGCGGGCGTGCTCCACAACAAGGTAGGCGCTTGGGTGTCCACTGTCACACCCTCCTGCACCAGTACTTGCGAATGGCTGACGTTGTTTTGATAGACCGTGTAGTTGGCGCTGCCGTTGTTGACAGTGCCCACGTTGGCCCATGCGCCGCCATTGGCCGTCAGTGCCACCGTGTCGTTGCTGCCGCCGTCCACCACCATTTGGTGGTAGCTGGTGATGTTGCTCAATGCGCTGCCACTCACGTTGGTCCAGGTCTTGCCGTCCGCACTGGCGCTGCCGGTGTGAATTTGGTTGAACCCCGCCATGTCGTTGACGTCTTTGTTTGAGATCCTGAGCACGTTGGCCGCTGTGTCCGTGGCCATGTCGATGCGCTCAATGCCTTCGATGCGGCTGGTCTCGTCGATGCCCATGGCCGCTGCGTTGCTGACCTTGAGCAGGTCCAGGCTGGCCCCTCCGCTCAGGCGAATCGTGTCAAAACCTGTGCCACCGCTGACCGTGGTCTTGGCGGTTTGGCCCGTGCTGTTGTTTTGCAAATTGGCGATGTCGCTGGCCGTCAGGACGATGGTGTCGTCGCCGCGGCCTGCAAAGAAACGGTCTACCCCACCACCACCGGTGATGGTGTCGTTGCCCGCAGAGCCAATCAAGGCTTCGCTGCCCGTTGTGCCCGAGAAGGTGCCTGCACCGTCCATCGCAGCCGTCACCCACTGCGTGCCGCCCAGCACCACGTTGTAGCTGCCTGAGATGCCACTCAATCTGGCCGACACCAACAGGTCATTCAAGCCATCGCCGTTGATGTCGCCAGCACTGGCCACAGCAAAACCGACTGCGCCTTTGAGCTTGAAGCCGTTGCTGGCCGCGATGTTGCCGCTGGCATCGATGGCCACGTTGGTGCCGCTGGCGTTGCCATACACCACATAGGTGCTGGCAGTGGTGTTGCCGTTGTCGTCACGACCACTGATGATCATGTCACTCAAGCCATCACCGTTGATGTCGCCCGCGCTGGCAATGTCCTTCCCATAAGGTCCGAGGTGATCCCCAGCCAGTGAACTCGATATACGGAAACCGCGCGAAGCATCAAGCAAGCCTGAGCTGCTGCGCAAATCCATGTCCAGCACAGTGCCGCTGCTGTTGCCGTACACAACATACACGGCACCACCAGCCACCCCGGGTTGATAAGGTGAGCTGATCATCACATCGGCCAAGCCATCGCCGTTGACATCGCCTGCACTGGAGACGGAAAACCCGAAACGCGAATACGAGCTGTTGTTACCGGTGTCACCCAAAATTCTGAAGCCTTGGCTGGCTGCAATGCCATTGGTGGCGTTCAGTTGAACCGAAGTGCCTGTGCTGTTGCCATACACCACATAGACCATGCCACGCGCATCGGTCGCGTTGTTGGGCGCACTCACAATGAAGTCGGCCAAGCCATCACCGTTGACATCGCCTGCCCCATAGACAGATTGCCCCAAATCCGTCACGTTACTGCTCAAAACGTTGTAACCCAAGTCGGGGGTGAACTGGGTGTAGGACGTCAGGGTGACGGATTGATTGCCTGTCTTGCCGTAAATGACATACACATTCCGTGAGGCACTGAAATCAGAAGTCACCAGCAAATCGCTCAAGCCATCACCGTTGACATCGCCTGCATTGCTGACTGAGTCACCCCAATAGGTTTCATCGATTTTGATCTGGTAGCCCATGCTGGCTGTGAAACCCGTGCCAACGTTCAGACCTGTTGCAAACACGGTGCTGGCGTTGCTTTTGCCAAAAACCACATAGGCCGATTCACGGTACGAAGCATCGCCATATTCTGCAGTCACCACCAGGTCGGCGAGGCCGTCACCGTTGGTGTCGCCTGCACTGTTGACCGCAATACCAAAGTAATCGCCCGTCAGGCCCGACACAATTTTGAAGCCTGCACTGGCCGCAATGCTGCCAGCACTCAAGTTAGGAACGGTGCCATTGGCATTGCCGTACACCACAAAAGCAGCACCCCCTGTGGAGGACAGGCCATTCATGCCTGCGCCAACAATGAAGTCGTCGTAACCGTCACCGTTGAAGTCGCCGATGGTGGACAAGTCTTCAATGGCCATGATGCCGTTGACGGGCACCACAATGGCACCGCTGGCATCTGCTGTAGTGAAGTTCAAAGTAGTTGCATTGGCAATGCCTGCGTAGGCGTTGCCCGCCACGTCTTTCACCGCCGTCGCCGCGATCTTGATGTAATAGCCGGTGTTGGCCAACAAGTCGGCCGTGGGATTGATGGTCAGGCTGCTACCGCTCCAAGTCAGCGCGGTGCTGGTGGCGGCGTCAAAGCTTTGCACCAGGGTGCCGTCGGCTTTAAATAATTCAACCAGACCCGTGCCTTTGGCCACCGCTTCATTGAAGCTGAGCACCAAATTGTTGCCCACAGCCATCAGGTAGCCGTTATCGCTGGGGCTGCTACCCGCCAGCAGCGGTGCTGTCTGGTCAACTGTGATGTCGGCTGCGTTGGTGGCAATCAGCGCACCGGTTTGCACGTTGCCTGCCAAGTCGGTCTCGCGCAATTTCACACTGCCTGCGGCGTAAGTGCCTGCAGCCAGCGTGAAGCTGGTGCCGCTGCCCACAAGCCATGTGCTGCCAGCATCTGTGCTGTATTCCCAAGTCGCGCCGCTCTCAAGTGCGCCCACAGTCACGGTGCCGTTTTGGCTGATGCCGTCTGTCGGGCTGCTGCCGGTGTCGGTCAGCGTCAACGTGCCAATGGCGGGGGCTGTGGTGTCCACTTTGTAGCTGATGTTGTCGATGATGCCCGCGAAGTTCTGCGAGCCGCCATTGCCAGCAGCGTCGGTGATGGTGCCGCCGTTCAGGCCCAACGAGTTGGCATTGACGCCAAGACCATTGATATCGGTCTGGCCGTCCAAGATGGTATAGCTGAAGCTCAATGCAGTTGAGCCCGTGCCGCTCACGTAGTTGGCCGTGACCAAGGTACCGCCAATATTGAGCTTGATCTGTGGCGTACCGGTCACGTTCACCAACTCGCTGAAGGTGACGGTGACGGTGACGGTGTCACCCGCATTCAAGAAGTTGTTTTGAATGCCCGTGGTGCCAGTGATGGCCACGCTGGTGGCCATCGGGGCCAAGGCAAACAAGAAGGTGTCGCTGATGCTGGCTGTTCCGTCACT
>JAGNVG010000047.1 GCA_017986605.1 Limnohabitans sp. | reverse complement strand
AAGCCTTGCAAGAGCACGTCAAACAAACCATCGCCCCGTTCAAGTACCCGCGCAAGGTGGTCTTTTTGGACGCCTTGCCCCGCACCGAAACCGGCAAACTGCAGCGCTTCAAGCTGCGTCAAATTTCAGTCAACAAATAACTTTGCGGGACAGATCTTTAGCTCTGTCCCCAACTGATCAAAGGAAAAGCATGTTCAACGTCTTGCAACCCGAAGGCTGGGCACCCGCCAAAGGCTATGCCAACGGCATCGAAGCGCGTGGCCGCATGGTGTTCGTCGCGGGCATGATCGGCTGGAACGGCCAAGCCCAATTCGAGACCGACGACTTTGTGGCCCAGTGCCGCCAGGCCCTGCAAAACATCGTCGACACGCTGGCGTGCGCGGGCGCAGGCCCACAGCACATGGCCCGCATGACCTGGTACGTCAAGGACAAGAAGGAATACCTGGCGCGTGGACGCGAGCTGGGCAAGGTCTATCAGGAAGTCATTGGCAAGAACTACCCGGCCATGACGCTGGTGCAAGTGGCCGATCTGGTGGAAGACCGGGCTTTAGTGGAGATTGAGGTGACGGCGGTGGTGCCGGAGTGAGCGAAAAATGCTTTGGTAAGAAGCTGTAGAAAGCCTAGATCGATCGGCAGGTTTAGGCTGATAGGGGCTATCCGTCTTCGGCGCTTGATTGACGCCTTTAGTTGAGAGCAGGTATTCCCTCTACTTACCCTTCCTCATTGCTGCTCACATCAGATCTCCGCAAGCGTGGTCAGTGCCGCGAAGAAGGTTTTCATGTCTACTGGGACTTCGTTTTGTGCCAGGTTCTTGGCGACGTCATCCCTTGTTGCATTAAAGTTTTTAGCGATTGAGTCGCCGCTGATGAAGATCTCCTTCCCGTGTGCATCGCGAATAGCTGGGGCTACGTCAGTGGGAGTGGGGTCCTCCGGCACGACCAATGCGTGCTTGGCGAAGAAGGCTATGACGTCACCTTCAGGACAACCGGCAGCGCGAGCGATAGCACCTACGCAAAGGAGGTAGTTCTCGATATGTCTCCTTCGCCACTTCATGGCGGTAAAGTCAGCCTCCTTTGAGATGTACGACTTGTCGAGCAGATTTGCCTCGACAGTTGCGTCTGGCTCATCGTCGCGGTCGCGAATGCTGATGGCCTTAAGTCCCGGGATTTCAGAGAGTAGCTGCCGATAGAGTTGAAGCCGCTCGCCAGCAGACCCAGTCCAATACCACGGCACGATGTTCTTCGGCCAAGCGAAGCCCGCCTGTTTGGCGATTGACTGCAGGAAGCGCCAATCGCTCTCTGCCTCCAATATGAGCATGCGCTTGTGCTCCATTAGCAAATGAAGCGTCGGTGTATGTATCGTCCCGATACCGCCCAAAACCTTGACCTTTCCAACGTCCTCCTGAAGGTACTTTGCCTTGCGGTCAGCTACCGCAAGAATCTTGTCATGGTCGTAAAAGCGGATGAGCTCGGGAGAGTGGGTCGCCATTAAGACCTGTTTACTGCGGGCTGTGGCGACATGCGCAAGGGACATGAGGAGTTCCTTCTGTAGCGTCGCGTTCAAATGGGCATCAGGCTCATCAAGTAGCACCACGTCAACGTCTGGTGATAGCGCAAGGGCGTAAACACTCAACCACTGGAGAAAGCCACTACCCTCCACCATAAGGTCTCGCGGTGTGTATTTTGGATAGCGTGTGAACTTGTCGCCCTTCAGTTCGCCTTTTGCGCTCTCAACTCGGATATAGCTATGGAAACGTTCGTTGAAGGGGACTAGCCGCAGATCGGTTGCAAAGATTGACTGCGTCGTTCGCTGCAGTATCTCCCAGGGATCGTTCTCTCGAAGCCACTTGAGCGATGAGTTCTTCAGCTTCTTACCGTTGCCTCGCAAGCGTTCTCGTTCCTTCTTGTTGTGTTCGTGCAAATCGAACAGCACGTTGCGAATCACCCCGCCGGACAGGCCTTGTCCAATCAGACGCTCCCGCATGGCGGGCGTCAGTCGTCCTTCGCGATCAGTAATTCCGGCGAATGGCGGCAGGTACCCCACGCGAGGTACGTTTCCGTCCACCGCCTCTCCCTTCGCATCAATAATCTCGGCCGCCAGCAAGTTGGTTGAGGTTGTCCGCACGAAGAGTCGGTCGTTGGCTTGCGAGAGCCCAATTTCCAAGTGCCGCTCTTGTCCGTTGAGCAGGTCCCAATAAACACCGATCTTCAACGTGTAGCCGTCGGGCTCCTTGTCCTTGTTGGTTTTCAAGTTCGTCCACAGGTGCGTCAGCGACGGTATCTGCATCGGCGTGAAGTCCGCGATGCCCATGCCTAACCCTGTCTTCGCCTTGGTCTGCAACCAGCTAGACCGACCTTTTTCGATCTCAAGCATGGTCTTGCAAAACTGCCACATCGCAAGCGCCTGCAGGATGGAGGACTTGCCAGAGTTATTGCCTCCCACGACGAGCGAAAGGCCTTGATCAAGCTCAATTTCCGCGTCGCGGAACTGCTTAAAGCGGTGCAATGAAATTTTCTTGATGTGCATGCGATCTCCCGGTCGCCACTTTACCAGTCAGATCTTCTTTGACCTCTGCGTTAGTCCTGCCGTAAATACGGTTTACTAACTGCGCCGACTAGGTCGATGGTTTGAATGTACAGATCAGCACGTAAGTTAGCGTCTAGAAGCTCGTCTGGAGGAACTTGCAGCGTCCATTCTTCGATTTTTGAGGCGAACGAACAGTCAAATCCACTCGCTCGAGCGGTGGCACCGCAACATCCATCAGTGGCGCCTTAGCACTTGAAAGCGGTCGATGCATGCGAATTAGTGACGGACAGGAGTCGCTGCATTAGCGTTAATCAACAAGATCACGTGCGATGTAATTTTTGATGGTTTGTCGGAGGCTTACAGCAGACCATCGTTGCGAGTATGTGACCGGCAGTGGCCGACCCATTAGAGTCAGTGAAAAATCAGCCGAAATCGGTCACTCAAATTCTTCGCAGAGAACCAACTTTCAAAAACGACACGACCTGTCCAATCACATGCCAACAATGAAGCCCTCAATCACTCATTGAAGGTTTCACATGTTCTGGATTGCATTTCTTGGCCTGGCGTTTTCGTCGATGCTCATCAAACTTGGCTTACTGTCAGCTACAGCAAGCATTCTGGCGTTCGTAGTCAAACTGCTATTGTTCGTCATCGTTGCCGGGTTGATCGTTGTAGCGTGGTTCTGGCTGCGTAAGAAAGGTACTGACACGGCCGGCCAGAACTGAAAGCGCATCGTGTATGGTTATGCCAAGCAACCGGTACACAGGGTGGGTATCCAGCGATGTCACCCTACCAGCAGCTACACAGGAAAGGCTCGCACACAACATGGCCACCGGGCAACACGACACCATCGCATATCGGTTGTCGCAAATACTGATCAAACTCAATCAGGGGGATCAGCTCGACCCTGACGAGTTGGCAGATGAATTCGGTACACACGTCAGAACCATTCAGCGCGACCTGAAGGTCCGCTTGGCATACCTGCCATTGCTCAAAACCCGTGGCCGCTATCACTTGGAGCCAGCCTACCTGGGCAAGCTGAACTTCAAGGACATTGAACGATTCGCGAATCTGGCCGGAATCAAAGGCCTGTTTCCGTCTCTCAGCCGTGATTTTTTGCAAGAAATGTTGACTGACCAACTCCCGCTGCCTTGGCTGGTGAGGGGCCATCACTACGAGGACCTGTCTGAGCAGCAAGGCGTCTTCAAACAACTGGAAGATGCTGTTATCAGCAGTCGCTTGCTGAACCTTGAGATGCTCAAAGAAGGGCAATCCAAAAGCTACTACGCCCTTCAGCCCTACCGGCTGATCAATAACAAAGGCATCTGGTACCTAGCGGCAGTACACGACGGCAAGCTCAAGACATTCAGCGTGGGCAAGATCAGGTCGGTACAACTGCGAACTGACACGTTTACACGTGATCCCGCAATAGAATCGTCTGTTAAGACAGAAGAGGGTATCTGGCATTCACCCCAGCCACAAAAGGTAATTCTGTTGGTAGCAGCAAAAGTTGCCGACTACTTTAAACGCCGGCAATTGATCCCTCACCAGAAGATCTTGGCTGAATCGACAGATGGCGCGCTCACTGTCGAGACGACTGTGGGGCATCAGAACCAGATCCTGCCTATTGTTCGTTACTGGATTCCAAATGTGCGAATTGTGTCGCCCGTGGCCTGGAATGACGAACTGATCAACCAACTCGCCGATTACCTGACGTGCATAGAAACTCCGGAACCAAGACGCATTCAACCCCGATCAACATGAACGATATCCCCACCGAACCTGGCCTCGAACCGGACCTACTGAAAAATCCTAAGTCAGGTAGCCTCTGGGGTTCCACGGTCGCATTATTGAAACGGTACATCAACGCATTCTTCCCGCGCGGGGACAAAGACGGAGAGTCTGCAGAACTAGGACTGATTGGCCACAAGGATTCGGTCGCACCGGCTCCTGCACAGGTGGATGTGCCCATCGAATCGCTCGTCGACGTGAGCAAATTGCCGGACATGGCATTTAAGCGAGAGGTACTCGACTGGAGAGACAACTTTCACTCCAACTTGATGATCACATTGTCGAGGCTACACGATTCCTTTGCTCAACAGGTGCAAGACGAACTGGCGGATACCAGTCTTTTCAGAAAATTGGTCTCCCGCAATTCTGACGAAGTTCTACAAGATAGTTTCATTCGCCTGGTCAGATGGCCGCTGATTACGGCGATACGCAAAGAAGATGTAAAACTGAACGCCTGCACAAAGAAGTGGGGGGTGTTCGGGAAAGCCGACTTGTCATTTGACATCAGTGCGTTGAGTCACGAGTGCACGAGCCTTCATGACATTGCCTTCAAGCCCTCGAACAAGGACCTGATCCTGTCTAGCAGTCAAGAACTGATCTTGGGACCTGCTGGCCTAGCCACAGTTTTTCGTGACCAGGGCCTTCAACTTTCCAGAAAACTCATGGATATCAAAGCATCATGATTAGCGCCATACCATTTGAAGTACCGGCAGAGCTTTTGGGCCGAGTAGCATCCGGTGAACTGATCCGCTACGGGACCATCTTGAAGGACGCAGGGACCGGCCAAATCGTCAAACACCTTCAGGAAACCGGTGCGGCACAGTCAGTCCTGTCGAGTCTGGCGTCAGGCCCCTTTGCTCCAGTTTCGATACTGGCAGATGTGATCGGTGCTGGTACGAATGTTTATGCCGGTATCAAGATCGATCAACTCAAGGCAATGATTGAAACGTTGCAGTCCTTGCAGGTGGCGACGTTGGGTGTTTCGCTTGCCGGTGTGGGTGTGAGCGTCGCAGGTTTTTATTACATGCACAAGCGATTCAACGCGTTGGAGGATCGCTTGGATGAACTCTCGGAGGCAATCAAGGTAGGCTTCGAGAGCCTCGGCCACCGGGATATGCGAAAACAACTTCAGTTAACCAAAAGCCTCTTGCAACGAGCGGAGCAGGCGCCAGCCCTGTCTGATCCACGACCTGAATACTCGGAGGTGGCCGCTGGACTGGCTGACCAGTCGGCCTACTTCGAGGGTGAAATCGCATTCATTGTGAAAACCAACGGGCCCATCGACCTAGAACTTTTCCAGCAGATGTGTCAAATGCTCATGCTCTGCAACAGTGTTCGAATCGATTGCCGGATACGCACCAACGAACTGAAGCACGCACTTGCCGTTTCAGAATCGGTTGCATCCGAGTACGATAACTTGTTCACGCATCTCACACCGCTGTCGTTCGGCCCGGATACCGCCAAAGGCTTGTCTGCAGTCAGGGTACTTCGTGACGCCACCGATGCTGCTTGCAGCAAGCCCTATCTGATCGACTACCTGCGCACCAAGAGGATTGACGGCGGTGACTACATTGAGGCTCTGGAACAGGAAAAGAGCAGCCCCTATTTGCTCCTGAACACATCGAACTGAAATCGCCAAGTTCTCGCGACATTCCTAAAGCTGCGATCCAAGGGACTCTGTGCGAAAACGCCGCGTAGCGCCCCTGAGCTTGTTGAGCGTTGAACGACTGCTTGCCAGCTTGAACCATGACCGCTCTGTGGCCGACAGCCGTCCTTGATGGTCAAAACCCGATCGACGGCATCCGCTGCAAACCCGCCATTGAGCATTAGATAACCATTTGCCGCAGAGACCGGCAATGGATGGCTTAAAGTTTGGTTGTGCCCTTGCGCGCTCAGGTAGTGCCATGCGCCGCAATCAAGCTCTCCAGCATGAGCTTGAGTTGATGTGCCGGGTCCGCACCCAAAGCAGACACCACCTGCGCTTCGTGCGCTTTGGCTTGCTTCAGCAGCGGCTGCACTTTGCGCCGACCTGCGGCTGTGAGGCTGACCAGGCTTTGCCGTTTGTCGTGTGCGGCGTCGCAACGCTTGACCCACCCAGCGTCTTGCATACGGCCCACCAGCTTGGTCACTGTGGGCTGTTTGGCCAGCACGATGCTGGCGAGTTCGTTGATGCTCAAGCTGTCTTTGCCCGACAGGCTGGCCATGACGCGCCACTCCATCAGGCTCAGGCCGCTGGCCTCGACCACGGCGTGGAACTCGCTCGAAATCAAATGGCTGGCGCGGGCCAGCAAGTAAGCCAGGTAGTCGTCGACAAAGCCTGCTGAGTGGCTCATGCCAGTGGCGTGGTGGTGCTGAACTGACCGCCTTGGTAAACGAGTGGGGCAGAGCCATCGCTGAAGCCGCAGCGTTCCACCTCGCCCACAAAAATCACATGGTCGCCTTCTTCGTGACGGCTGCGGTTGTGGCATTCAAACCAGGCCAGAGCGCCTTTCAAAATGGGTAACCCGGCTTGCCCCAGGGTGTAGGCGGTGTCAGCAAAGCGGTCGCCTTTGCCGTAGGCAAAGCGATTGCACAAGTCGAGCTGGTCTGCGGCCAGCACATTGACCACATAGTGCGTGCCCGCATGGAACAGCGGCAAGCTGCTGGCCCGGTGCCCCAAGCTCCACAGCACGAGCGGCGGCGTGAGCGACACCGAGTTGAACGAGCTGGCCGTGATGCCCACAAAGCTGCTGCTGGCCGAGTCGCCTTTTTGTGCATCTGGCGCGAAGGTGGTGATGACGGTCACGCCCGTGGCAAAGCGCGACAAGGCCTGCCTGAAATGAGGGGCTTCAAAGTCAGGGGTCAGCGGCTGAATGGTCGGAGGTGGGTTGGGGCGCATAGGGTCATTATGGATGAATTTACATGAATATTCATATAAACTGTTTGGCATGAGGTCGAGTGCGTCGTGCGCAGAACCTGTCCGTCAAGGAGACAAGCATGCTGGTGGAACGAATCGAAAACAGGTGGCTCGCGGCTTTTACCCGCACCTTCACGCTGTGCAAGGTGCAGCCTGGCGAAGTGGTCGCTATTTTGGCCGAAACCCAATCACGCCGGGTCAACGTGGACTTGGCCCGCCTCGCACTGGAGGCCATGGGCGCCCGCGTGTTCGAAGTCACGTTGACAACGCCAGCGCTCACCGCCCCCGCGCCCGTGCGTTCCACAGGCGCGAGCGACGCCATCGGACAACTTGGCCCGGTGGTGGCTGCATTGGCCCGCGCCGACATGGTGGTGGACTGCACCGTCGAAGGCCTTCTGCACGCGCCCGAGTTGCCGACCATCATGAAAGGCGTGGACGGGCACATGCCGCGTCTGCTCATGGTGTCCAACGAGCACCCTGAAATTTTGGAGCGCACCGTGCCCGATCCGGCGCTTGAAGGCGTGGTGCGTGCCGCCATGAAGAAACTGCGTGGCGCACAACAAATGCACGTCACGTCTGCCGCAGGCACCGACTTGCGCGTGAACCTGAAACATGGCGACAAACAAGCAGTGGTCGGCGGTGTGTGGGGCTTTTGCCCCAAGCCGGGCATGGTCTCGCACTGGCCTGCCGGGCTGGCGCTGGCTTTCCCCGCAGCGGGCAGTGTCAACGGCACGCTGGTCATGGCCCCGGGTGATGTGAACCTCACCTTCAAAAGCTATTTGCGCGACACGATCCGCCTGACCATCGAAAACGACAGCGTGGTCGCCATCGAGGGGCAGGGCGTGGATGTGGACATGATGCGCGGCTACTGGAAAGCCTGGGAAGACGCTGAAGGCCACCGCGCCGCTTATGCCGTCTCGCATGTGGGCTTTGGCCTGAACCCGGCGGCGCGTTGGGACGCCATGGCGTTCTATGACAAGCGCGACTGCAACGGCACCGAGCTGCGGGCCTTTGCGGGCAACTTTTTGTATTCGACCGGGGCGAACGAAGTCGCGGGCCGCCACACCCTGGGTCACTTTGACCTGCCAATGCGCGGCTGCACCATCCGGCTCGACGATACGGTGGTGGTCGATGCGGGCCAAGTCGTGAGTGCGGCGCTGGCATGAACGCACCAGCTTTTACGGATGTGGGTTTGTCCACACAGCCCGCGGTGGTGTTTTTGCACGGCGTGGGCGGCGGCCGACACGGCTGGGCCGCGCAGCAAGCGCATGTGGCCGCTTTGGGCTGGCGCAGCCTGGCCTGGGACATGCCCGGTTATGGCGACAGCTCTATGGTCACCCCCTACGACTTCGCGCACCTGGCGCAAGCCCTCTGGCAAATGCTGGACGCGGCGCACATCGACCAAGTCGTTTTGGTGGGCCACAGCATGGGGGCCATGGTCGCCCTGCAAGCCTGGACGCAAAAACCAGAGCGCATCCGTGGCCTGCTGCTGGCCGCCAGCAGCCCGGCTTTTGGCAACAGCGACGGTGATTTTCAAAAGCAGTTTTTGGCGCAGCGCCTGGCCCCGCTGGAAGCGGGCAAAACCATGGGCGACATCGCCGACAAGCTGATCCCCACCATGGCCGCACCCGGTGGCGATGCAACCCCGTTGATCCCTGCGCACCAAAGCATGTCGGCCGTGCCGCCTGCCGCTTACCGCGCCGCACTGCATGCGCTGGTGCAGTTTGAGCAACGCGCCGCTTTGCCCACCCTCTCCGTGCCCGTGTTGTGCCTGGCCGCAGAGCATGACCGCACCGCACCGCCCACCGTGATGGAACGCATGGCGCAAAAGATTCCCGGCGCGCGCTACGCCTGCCTGGCTGGGGCAGGGCATTTGCTGCATTACGAACAGCCCGAGGCGTTCAACGCCGAACTCGAAAAATTTCTGAAGGACGTGAAACCATGACCGACGTGCAAGCCCTCTCTCAACCAGACGTCATGCCCATCTGTGGCGACGATTACCCCCTGACCGAAAAACAGCAAAAGCTGATGGCGCTGGCCCGCCAGCTGGGCCGCGAGAAGTTCGCCCCCCGTGCCGCGCAGCTCGACCGCGACGCGCAGTTCCCGTTTGCCAACTACGACGACATGCACGCCTCCGGCCTGCTGGCGCTGTGCGTTCCCGAAGCGCATGGCGGCCACGGCGCCGACTACGCCACCTATGCCATGGTCTCGGCCGAGATCGGTCGTTATTGCGGCGCCACTGCACTCACTTTCAACATGCACGTCTGCACCATGCTATGGAGCGGCTTGTTGTCTGAAGACTTGGAGATGACGCCTGAGCAACGCGCCTCACACCGCACGCACCAGGCCACGCACTTTGCCCGCGTGGTGAAAGACGGCGCGATTTACGCGCAACCTTTTTCTGAAGGCGGTGCTGCGGCCTCAGGGGCGCAACCCTTCGGCACCCTCGCCGTCAAGGTCGATGGCGGCTGGATGATCAACGGTAAAAAAATCTTTGCATCTCTGTCGGACGCTGCCGATTACTTCGGCGTGCTCTGCACCGAGAAAAAAGAGGGCGCTGACCTTTCGCGCCGTGACACCCTGTACCTGGCCATACCCCGCACAGCGCCGGGCCTGACGATCGAAGGCGACTGGGACCCGCTGGGCATGCGCGCCACCGTGTCGCGCAACTTGATTTTCAAAGACGTGTTCGTGCCCGACGACGCGGCGCTCATGCCGCAAGGCCTGTACTTCCAGGCCGCCAGTCGCTGGCCGCACATGTTCATGACGCTCTCGCCCACCTACATGGGCATCGCACAAGCGGCGTACGACTTCACGGTGGCTTATCTGCGTGGCGAGATTCCAGGCACAGGCCCCGTCAAGCGCCGCCAGTTCGCGACCAAGCAGATCGCCGTGGCCGAGATGTTCATCAAGCTCGAACAAACCCGCAACCTCTTCTTGCGCGCCATTGAAGACGCTAAGGTCGATCCGAGCAAGTCCACCCGCCTGCGGGCCTATGCCGCGCAGTACACCATCATGGAAAACGCGCAAGACATCGCCCGTTTGGCCATTCGCACCTGCGGCGGTCAGTCCATGCTTAAAAGCCTGCCGCTGGAGCGCCTGTACCGCGATGCGCGTTGCGGCTCGCTCATGCTGCCCTGGACAGCCGAGCTGTGCATGGACCGCATCGGCCGCGAAGCCCTGTACGAACCCGGCGAAAAAGACGAGTGATGTTCAGCGACGAAACCAGCCCCCTCGCGGCCCGCTTTGCGCAGCTGGCGCAGGACTGCGGCACGCAGCCCGCCATGACCTTCCGGGGTGATGAGCGCAAAGCCACTCAGACGGGTGACAGCACCTTTGCCTACGATTTCGCCAAGTTCTGGCGGCGCGTGGCACGCGTCACCGCGCACCTGCAGTCCACCTGGGGCGTGCAGCCGGGCGACCGCGTGGCTTGGCTGGGTTTTAACCACGAGTTGCAGTTGGTCACGCTGGTGGCCTGTGCCCGTTTGGGTGCGGTGTTTTTGCCGCTCAACTTTCGCTTGGCTGTGCCCGAGTTGCAGCAGGTCATGCAAGACGCCCAGCCACGCCTGCTGGTGCACGACAGCCACCATGCCGATACAGCCCTTGCGCTGCAAGGCACAGACCTGCAGCACACCCACCACGACACGCTGATCGCGACCGCTTCGCCTCGCGCCTTGCCACTGCCCGCTGTTCACGGTGACCTGCCACTGTTGCTGGTCTACACCTCGGGCACCACGGGTGTGCCCAAGGGCGCTGTGCACACGCAGGCGGCACTGCTGGCCAATGCCCGTGCCAGTGCATGGGCGCATGACTTTGCGCCCGGCGACAAAGTGCTGTCTACGTTGCCCATGTTCCATGTGGGCGGCCTGTGCATCCAGACCCTGCCCGCGCTGCTGGCGGGGGTGGAGGTGGTGCTGCATCCGCGCTTTGACCCAACCGCTTGGTTGGATGAAATGCACACGAGCCTCCCCACACTGTCGCTCTTGGTACCCGCCACCATGCGCGCCGTGTTTGAACACCCGCGCTGGGCCGACACTTCGCTGGCTTGCCTGCGCGGCATCATGACCGGCTCGTCCACCGTACCTGTGGCTTACCTTGAAACGCTGCACGCACGCGGTGTGCCCGTGGGCCAGGTTTATGGCACCACCGAAACCGGCCCGGTGTCCATCGTGCTGCGCCTGCCGGACGCCATGGCCCGCGTGGGCGCATCGGGCTGGCCGCACCCGCAAGCGCAGGTCAAACTCATCGACGCCCAAGGGCAGGAAGTCGGCCCCGGAGAGACGGGCGAAGTCTGCATCCGCGCTGCCAACCTGATGCGCGGCTATTGGCGTGCCGACGGCGAACTCCACGCGGGTCTACAGGACGGCTGGTTCCACTCAGGTGACCTGGGTCAGCGTGCCGAAGACGGCTGCATCACCATCGTGGGCCGCAGCAAAGACATGATCATCTCGGGCGGTGAAAACATCTATCCGGCCGAAATCGAGAACCAACTCGTCACTTTGCCCGGCGTGGCCGACAACGCGGTGGTCGGCGTGGCCGATGCCCGCTGGGGCGAAGTGCCCGTGGCGGTGTTGGTGCGCAACCCAGACGCCGCAGGGCAAGACCTGAGCGCCGAAGCCGTGCTGGCCCACCTGCAGTCGCGCATTGCGCGCTTCAAGCTGCCGCGCCGCGTGGTGTTCATGGACAGCCTGCCCAAGAGTGCCTTGGGCAAGGTGCAAAAGCCCGCTTTGCAGGCCCTTTTGACCGGGACAAACCCTTAAAAACCGCCTCTTTCTTCGCCTGCGTGACAGCGTTGTCACACCTGCATGGCATCATGATTTGATGCATCAAAACAAGGAGATACGCATGGTTCAACTGTCACGCCATTTCACTCGCCGCCCGGTTCTGGGCATGGCGGCTGCAGTTCTGTTGTCGACCACGTCTTTGGCCTGGGCGCAAACCGCCTGGCCCAACAAGCCGGTCAAGATCGTGGTGCCCTTTGCGCCCGGCGGCACCACCGACATCCTGGCCCGCGCCATCGCCCCTGATTTGGCCAAGGCCTTTGGTCAGCAGTTCGTGATCGAAAACAAAGGCGGCGCAGGCGGCAACCTCGGGGCCGAACAAGTTGCCAAGTCGGCAGGCGACGGCTACACCCTGCTCATGGGCACCGTGGGTACACACGGCATCAACCGCGCCCTTTACGCCAAGCTGCCCTACGACCCCTTCAAGGACTTCGCCCCCATCACCCTCGTGGCGGGCGTGCCCAACGTGATGGTGGTCAACGCAGAGAAAGCCGCCGCCAACAAGATCAACAACGTCAAAGACTTCATCCAGTACGCCAAAGCCAACCCCGGCAAACTGAACATGGCCTCCAGCGGCAACGGCACCTCCATCCACTTGGCGGGCGAGTTGTTCAAGTCGCAAACCGGCACCTTCATGGCGCACATCCCTTACCGTGGCTCTGGCCCGGCGTTGCTCGATTTGGCGGGCGGCAGCATGGACGTGATGTTCGACAACTTGCCCTCGGCCATGCAACTCATCAAGGCGGGCAAACTCAAGGCCTTGGCTGTCACCAGCAGCCAGCGCTCCGCTGCCTTGCCGGACTTGCCGACTGTGGAGGAAGCAGGTGGCCTCAAAGGCTTTGAAGCCAGCAGCTGGTTCGGTTTGCTGGCCCCCGCAGGCACGCCCCCCGATGTGGTCAGCCGCATCCAGCAAGAGGTCGCCAAGTCATTGGCCTCTCCGGCCATGAAAGAGCGCCTGGCCACTTTGGGCGCGATCCCCAGCGGCAACACGCCTGCACAGTTTGCTGCGCTGATTGACGCGGAGCACAAGAAGTGGGCCGAAGTCGTCAAGGCCTCGGGTGCCAAGGTCGACTGATGGCCTGGTTTGAAGGCTTCGAGCGGCAAACGCTCACGGTGGCGGGCTTGCCAGTTTGCTTTCGGCAATCGGCCGATTGGGCTGCGCAAGCGCACTTGCCGGTGATGGTGCTGCTCCACGGCTTTCCACAAACCCATGTCATGTGGCACCGCGTCGCGCAAAACTTGCGCGGCCGATACCGCCTGGTCATGCCTGACCTGCGGGGTTACGGCGATTCGTCGCACGCCGTGGGCGACGCCGAGCACGCGCACTACAGCAAACGCGCCATGGCGCAAGAAGTGGTGGGTCTGCTCGACGCGCTGGGCGTGGGTGATTTTTTCCTGTGCGGTCACGACCGGGGCGGGCGCGTGGCGCACCGTTTGGCGCTGGACCATGCCCCGCGCGTCAAGAAGTTGTGCGTCATCGATATCGCGCCTACGTTTGACATGTACAGCGGTCTGTGGGGCAAAAAACCTGAGGTCTCCGGCCCGGTGGCCGACCCGTACTTTGCGTTTGCACAGGCTTACTACCACTGGTTCCACCTGACGCAGCCTGCACCTTTGCCCGAATTCATGATCGGCGGCAACCCCAAGGCCTATCTGCACGCCAAGCTGGGTGGCTGGGGCAGCCAAAGCATGGGCTACATCGAGGCTGAAGCCTTGGCCGAATACGAACGCGCCTTTTGCAACCCGGCACTCAACGACAAAGGTTGGTCCGCTGCGATCCACAGCGCGGCCGAAGACTACCGCGCCAGCGCGGGCATTGACCTGCAGCACGACTTTGAGGGCCGAGAACGCGGCGACAAAATCGCTTGCGATACGCTGGTCTTGTGGGGGAGCCGGGGCGTGGTCAACCGCATGTTCAAACCAGTTGAGCTGTGGCAAGCGCAATGCGCGCGGCAAGTCACCGGCCAGGTGATGCCCGCAGGGCATTTCATTCCAGAAGAATTGCCCGAAGCCACCAGCCAAGCGTTGCAGGGCTTTTTCAATTAAGCCCGCAAGGCGAGGCGTTCAGATCAAGCGGCCTTTCAGGCGCCGCAGCACTTTTTGTATTTTTTACCGCTGCCGCAGCTGCAAGCATCGTTGCGGCCGGGCGTAGCTTCTTTGATGACTTGCGCCACGCGGGGCCCAATGTTGCGCCAGATCTCGCGCAAGTCATACACCGCCCACAAAGCCTCGCCATAAGCGTTCAGGCGGTTTTCGCTCACGCTGGGTGGACCATCTTCAGACAGTGCCGACAAGGTGGGCACATCAGTGTCGTCTTCGGTCAAGGCCACAACGGCTTCAAGCGACAGGTCATGCCACTTGTTGGCATCTTTGTCTTTGGGGGCAGCCCACTCTTCGGGCCAGTTTTCCACCGCAAACATGAAGCCCAAAGCCCACACCTGCGCAAAGGACGGGATTTCGCTGTCGTCGATTTCTTCGCGCTCTTCGGGCGGCAATGACGCAATCGCACCGCGCACATCCATCACTTCAGGCGCATAAGCCTTGTCGTCGTCCAGCGCTTCCACGGGGGTGTCGAGTGCGAGCTTGATCTCGTCAAAACGGCGCTGCCACAAGGCCATGAATTGCTGGCGCTGGGCGTCGTCGGCAAAGCTGCCGCCCTCGGCCTCGTCTGGGTCAATGCCCAGCAGCATGGGCAACCACTCGCTGTCGGGGATGGCGCGGCGGCAGCACACCAGCGCCGCCATGAAGCCCTCGCAAAACTCCCACTGCGGCGTCTCTTCAAAGCGCTCGCGCAGGTCGTCCAGAATGTTGTCCAGGGTGTCAAAGTCTTCGGCTTCCAAGCCAGCGGTCGTGTTCATGCGGTGTTCCTGTGGTCAGGCGGGGATTGTAGGGCGGTGGC
Source organism: Limnohabitans sp. (assembly GCA_017986605.1). GTDB lineage: Bacteria > Pseudomonadota > Gammaproteobacteria > Burkholderiales > Burkholderiaceae_C > Limnohabitans_A. Next base: position 2,305 of record JAGNVG010000047.1, on the reverse strand, counting down.
TTGAGCCCTCGTTACCGTTGGTTGACCAAGTGTCCGTTGACGTATTTGTGCAGCAAGCTGGCCGCCAGCGTTTGGTAGGGGATGCCCTCTTCCACAGCACGCGCTTGCAGGCTTTTCAGGTCGCGACTTGAAATGCGGATGTTCAGTCGTTGATCTTTTTTCAGTGTGGCTTCAGCCGTGGCCTGGTGTGCTTTGCGGCGCGTGCTAGCGTCACCAACAGACTTGAGCGTGCCTGCCTCCAGTGCTTTCAAGATGTCCAATTCTTCGTCGTCATAAGTCGGCTTTTGGGTCATGACTGGCTCCGGTATTGTTTGGTGGCCTTGCGGCTGGGGATGATGGTTTTGAGAAAAATTTCAGTATCTGATTCAGCAAAAGGGACGGCGTAAACATAGCCATCGACCTCCACCATGGAAATCATTTGTCCGGGATATTTGTCCTGGTTGGGGTGTAAAACCACATCCAGCTCGTTGCCGAGGCTGATTTCAAAAATAATTCGCTCAAAAGAAATGCCTCGCTCTTTGAGCAGCAACTGATTTTTTTCAAAATTCCAGTTGTAGATTTTGTGGTCAGGCATGTGTGCATTTTATGCACACATGCAAACTTGAGTCAAACCACCCTTGTTGGCGGGCATTCATCCACTGGATTCAGCGCCACGCCGCAGCGCTCCAAGCGTTTTTTCATGCAGAGCACTTGCGCGTCTTTGCTGTGCAGGGCGGCGGTGTGCTGCACGGCCAGGTCGATGAACTTTTGGTCGTCGGCGTCTTTGCAGGCGTAGGGGGCTTTGGGCGCGTCGGGCTGCAGTTGGGCCCAGCGGTCAAAGTGGCCGAGCACGGCGCTGGCGGGCATTTGGCGGTGCGTCAGGCGTTTGGCGATTTGCGGGTAGGCCAGCACGCGGGCCAGCTCTTCGCGCATGGCGGCGGTGGCCAGCCACTGCGTGCTGCCGGTCTCGACGCTGGTGCGCAGTGCTTCGGCTTGGGGTTCGTCAAACACCCACAGGTCGAGCACGATGTTGGTGTCCAGCACGCGCCGTACCGGAGCTTGCGCATCTGAGGCTGAGCTCATGGCGCAGGTGTTTCATCAGCCCCCGGTGTGTCGGCAGTGGGGTTGGCATTGCGTTTCAAGCTGCCCTTGATCATGTCAAAGCGGAACAGGCGGCATTCGATGGGGCCGTTCCACATGGGCACACGGCGCGATTCTTTCAGGCGCATTTTGCTGGGCAGCTTCAGGTCGGGCGTGAGCATCCAGGCACTCCAGCCGCTGTAGTTTTTCTTCCAGTGGCTGGCCAGTTGGGCAAAGAAGTCGCCGCCGTCATCGGTCTGGGCGGTTTCGCGGTGGTGACTCTGCTCGGAGGCCCGTGCGTTAGCCAAGGCTCCCGGCTGGAAGTTGTCGCGCCCGCGCCCGGCCACACCCGCTGCGGCGATGCGCTCGCCATAGGGGGGGTTGAGCAGCATCACACCAGGCGTCTCGCTGGGCGGCATGCGTTGCAGGGCGTCGCCACCCCGGAATTCGATCACGCCCGACACGCCTGCGCGTTCGGCGTTGCGCTCGGCAAAGTCGACCATGCGGAAAGCCACATCGCTGCCAAAGACGGGCGCGGTGGGCTCGTGTTCGTTGTCGCGAGCTTCTTCGATCAGGCCTTGCCAGACGTGGTTCTGGAAGGGCAGCAGTTTTTCAAAGCCAAAGCGCCGTTGCAAACCAGGGGCGATGCCGCAGGCGATTTGAGCTGCTTCGATCGGGATGGTGCCGCTGCCGCAGCAGGGGTCGTACAGCGGTGTGGTGCCGTCCCAGCCGCTGGCCGCGATCATGGCGGCCGCCAGGGTTTCTTTCAGGGGCGCGTCGCCCTTGTCGGTGCGCCAGCCGCGTTTGAAAAGCGGTTCGCCCGAGGTGTCGATGTAGAGCGTGGCTGTTTCGGGCGTCAGGTGGGCGTAGATGCGCACGTCGGGCCAGCTGGTGTCGACGCTGGGGCGCTCACCGCGCTTGTGGCGAAAACGGTCGGCCACCGCGTCTTTGATTTTGAGCGCCGCAAAGTTCAGGCTGGTCAGCGGGCTGTGCTGCGCGGTGATGTCGATCTTGAAGGTTTGCTTGGGGGTGAACCAGATTTCCCAGGCCACTTCGCTGGCGGCGTTGTACAGGTCGTTTTCGTTGCGGTAATCGGTGACTGAGAGCTGCACCAGCACTCGCTGGGTCAGGCGGCTGTGCAGGTTGATGCGCATGGCGTCGCGCCAAGAGGCGCGGGCCATCACGCCGCCGCGCCCGGTCATCAGGTCGTGGCCTGTGAGGCCCGTGATGGCGTGGACCTCGTCGG
>JAGNVG010000149.1 GCA_017986605.1 Limnohabitans sp. | reverse complement strand
CGCTGTCCGTCGTCAAAGGCCGCGCCTTGCCCGACGTGTGCGACGGCCAAAAGCCTGTGCAGCGCCGCATTTTGTATTCGATGGACCGCATGGGTTTGTCGTACAGCGGCCCCAACAACAACACCGCGGCCAAACCGGTCAAAAGCGCCCGCGTGGTGGGCGATGTGCTGGGCCGCTACCACCCGCACGGCGACACGGCGGCTTATGACGCACTGGTGCGCATGGCGCAAGACTTTTCGCAGCGCTACCCGCTGATCGATGGCCAAGGCAACTTTGGCTCGCGTGACGGCGACGGCGCGGCCGCCATGCGCTACACCGAGGCGCGTTTGTCGCGCATCACCAGCTTGTTGCTCGACGAGATCGACATGGGCACGGTGGACTTCATCCCCAACTACGACGGCTCCACTGAAGAGCCGCGCCAGCTGCCCGCCCGCTTGCCCTTCAGCCTGCTCAACGGCGCCAGCGGCATTGCTGTGGGCTTGGCCACCGAAATTCCCAGCCACAACCTGCGCGAAGTGGCCGACGCCTGCGTGGCCTTGATCCGCAACGACAAGCTGAGCGACGGCGAGTTGATGGCCATCATCCCCGGCCCCGACTACCCCGGTGGTGGACAGATCATCAGCCCGGCCAGCGACATTGCCGACGCCTACCGCACCGGTCGCGGCAGCCTCAAAGTGCGCGCCCGCTGGAAGATCGAAGAACTCGCTCGGGGCCAATGGCAATTGGTGGTGACCGAACTGCCGCAAGGCGTCAGTTCGCAACGCGTGCTCGAAGAGATCGAAGAGCTCACCAACCCCAAGGTCAAGGCTGGTAAAAAAGCGCTCAGCGCTGACCAGCTGCTGCTCAAAGCCAGCATGCTGGCCGTGCTCGACGTGGTGCGCGACGAATCGAGCAAAGACGCTGCCGTGCGCCTGGTGTTTGAGCCCAAAACCAGCCGCATCGAACAGCAAGAACTCATCACCGCCTTGCTGGCGCACACCAGCTTGGAAACGTCTGCACCGATCAACATGACCTCGGTCGGCATCGACGGCAAGCCGATTCAAAAGTCACTGCGCCAGATGTTGGTGGAGTGGATCAGCTTCCGCCAGACCACCATCACCCGGCGCAGCCAGCACCGCCTGAACAAAGTGCTGGACCGCATCCATATCTTGGAAGGCCGCCAGCTGGTCTTGCTCAACATCGACGAGGTGATCCGCATCATCCGCCACAGCGACGAGCCCAAGCCCGCGCTGATCGAAGCCTTCAAGCTCAGCGACCGCCAAGCCGAAGACATCCTGGAGATTCGCCTGCGCCAACTGGCCCGTCTTGAAGCCATCAAGATCGAGCAAGAGCTGAGCGAGTTGCGCGAAGAGCAGGGCAAGCTTGAAGAGATTTTGGGCAGCCCCGCTGCGCTGCGCCGCCTGATGATCAAAGAGATCGAGGCCGACGCCAAAACCTTTGCCGACCCACGCCGCACGCTGATCCAGGAAGAGAAAAAAGCCGTGGCCGAAGTCAAGGTGGTGGACGAACCGGTGACGGTGGTCGTGTCCGAAAAAGGCTGGGTGCGGGCTCGCACGGGTCACGGCCACGACGCCACCAGCTTCGCGTTCAAGGCGGGTGACGGTCTGTACGGCACTTTTGAATGCCGCACGGTGGACACGCTGCTGATCTTCGGCAGCAATGGCCGCATTTACAGCGTGCCCGTGGCCACACTGCCCGGTGCCCGTGGCGACGGCCAACCGGTGACCACGCTGATCGAGCTGGAGCCCACCACGCAAATTGCACACTACTTTGCAGGCCCCGCCAACGCCACGCTGCTGCTGAGCGGCTCGGGCGGCTACGGTTTCATGGCCTCTGTCGAGAACATGATCTCACGCAACAAAGCGGGCAAGGCCTTCATCAGCTTGGGCGACGGCGAAACCATCTGCGCCCCCAGCCATGTGAGTGGCTCCAGCGCCACCGTGCCTGCCGACAAACAGCCCATGCCCGTAGCCAACAGTGTGTGCTGCGCCAGCACGGGCGGCCGTGTGTTGACGTTTGAGATCAGTGAACTCAAAACCATGGAAAAAGGCGGCCGGGGCCTGATGCTGATTGACCTTGAAGCCAAAGACACTTTGGCCGGTGCTGCGGCCTACACCCGCAGCATCAAGATCGAAGGCATTGGCCGAGGCGGCAAAGAGCGCGAAGAAACGCTGGAAATCCGCAGCTTGAACAACGCCAAAGTGGCCCGCGCCAAGAAGGGCAAAGTGGCCGATCTGGGCTTCAAGCCGAATCGTGTGACGCGGGTGGAGTGATGCTTTTTTAAGCATGCCCCGCCAGCCCTTGCGGGGCATGCCTTTCGAGGCTTGTCCCTGTAGTTGTCCACAGCTTTGGGCACGCTGTTTGGGGACAATTGGCGGGCATCATCCCGCCAGCAAGGCAAACAACTCGCTTTTGAAGTGGATGCCCAGCCGCGCAAAGGCGCGGTTGCGGTAGGTCTTGATGGTGGGTAGCCCCAAGCCCAGGTCGAGTGCAATGCCTTCTTGCGTCATGCCGGTCAGCAGGCGGGCGCAGACCTCCAGCTCTCGCGGTGTCAGCGAGGGCTCAAACTTTTGCAATTGGCACACCCATTCGGCGGTGTTGCGTCTGGCCAGCCGTGGGCGGGTGAGTTCAATTTGTTTTTGCGCCAAGGTCAGCAGTGCCGGTGCCAGCGATTCAAAGTCGGAGAGTTGGCCATCGCTGAAGGGGCGTTGGTGTTCGTGACGGTAAAAGTTGATCGCAAAAATCGCCGCGTTCTGGCGTTGCACGATCGAGACCCGTTCAGCCATGCCATGCGCTTCATACACACGGGCACGGTGTTGTGCAGGCACTTCAGGGGCAGTGATGTGACACAGCACCATGCTGTCAGCCGATGCGTCTTGGACGGCCAAGGTGCGGTCACTCCAATAGGGGCCGGACAGGTAAGCATTCCAACATTCGCGGGTGGTGTCCGGAATGCCCAGACTGGCCGACATGAACCGGGTGGGGTCGCAGCCCCGGCCGATTTGGTAAATCGAATACGAGGCTGCCGGCACCAGCGGGTGCAGGTGACTTAAAAGCGAGGTTTCAAATTCGCGCTGGCCCATGAGGCCGATGAGGCCTTGCAGCACCTGAACGGAGCTGCTGGAACGGGTGGGGGTCCATTGGCGCATGGGGGGCGGTTTCAAATGGGTTTGCACCAACAAGGGCGCTGTGAGCCTGAGCTTCGGGATTTTCTGTCATCTTAAGGGAGGACAGACGGGCCCAGCACTCAGGAGTACCCTAGGCTCATGCTTGATTTGCCAACACCTCAATTGAATTTTTTTGCCGATTTATCGGTCCATGTGGACAAGCCTCAGGAGGTCGGCCAGACTCTGCACGGGGTTCGCCGTTTGATCCCAATCTTGGGTGGTGAAGTCCAAGGGCAAGGCTGGACAGCCCGTGTGCTGCCGGGGGGGGCTGATTTTCAGCTGATTCTCAACCCACGCATGGCCGAGCTGGATGCCCGCTATGTGATCGAGACCGATGGCGGCGACTTGATTTATGTGCAAAACCGCGCGGTACGAACGGCTGCCCCCGAGGTGATGGCGCGGCTGGTGCGAGGTGAGTCGGTGCCGCCCGAGTCGGTGTATTTCAGGTGCAGTCCGAGCTTTGAGACCGCCTCGGCCTCGCTGGGCTGGATCTGTGAGCGCTTGTTTGTGGGCACCGGTGCCCGCCACCCGGACCGGGTGGTGATGCGGTTTTTTGAGGTGGCTTGAGCGGCCCATTCGTCGATATTTGTATTACCCCCAATGAGGAGACACACCATGCATTCCATGTCCATGCAACGCACCTTTCAGGGTTTGGGCGTTTTGTCAGCGCTCGGCGTGCTCGTCGCTTGTGGCACTTTGCCAGGCTCTGCAGTGGCTCCTCTGAAAGCGGCCACAGCTGCCAAGTTGTTGCAATGCGAGGCCCTGGCGTCCAAGTTGCAGCTGCCCCATACGCGCATCGAGTCGGCTGCCTCGGTGGCCGCGGGTGCTATCAAGCAAGGCGATAAAGCGGTGCCCGCGCACTGCCTTGTGAAAGGCCGCATGCACGAGCGCAAAGGCAGCGATGGCCGCGACTACGCCATGGGCTTTGAGATGCGTTTGCCCGTGGCTTGGAATGGCCGTTTTTATTACCAAGGCAATGGTGGGCTGGATGGGACTGTGGTGCCCGCCCTGGGCGCTTTGGGCGGTGGCCCGCTCACGGGCGCACTCATGCAAGGCTTTGCCGTGATCAGCTCAGACGCCGGGCACAGCGGCGCGCAAACCACGGTGTTCGGCCTGGAGCCACAGGCCCGGCTGAACTACGGTTATCAAGCGGTGGAAAAACTCACCTCCATGGCCAAGCAGTTGATTGCCGGTGCTTATGGCAAAGGGCCAGACCGTTCTTACATCGGGGGCTGCTCCAATGGCGGGCGTCACGCCATGGTGGCTGCTGCGCGCGTGGGCGACCAGTACGACGGTTATTTGGTCGGCGCACCGGGCTACCGCTTGCCGTATGCGGCTCTGGCGCAAATCTGGGGTGCCCAGCAGTGGGCACCGCTGGCCACACCCGGGGCCACGGTCAAAAACCCGCTCAACCCCAACGGCACTTTGCCCGATCTGGCCAGCGCCTTCACCACGAAAGAGCGCCAGACGGTGGCGAAAGCAATTGCCGACAAATGCGATGCGCTGGACGGTGCCAAAGACGGCATGGTGCAGGCCACACA
>JAGNVG010000046.1 GCA_017986605.1 Limnohabitans sp. | reverse complement strand
TTTGACCAGCCCATGCGCGTGGCAGGCATGGCATGGGGGCCGGTTGAACCCTTGAGCTGGCAAGGCAAAGCCCGTCACGTCGATTTTTACGATATCAAGGCCGATGTGGAGCAGCTGTTGGCCCCGCGCAAGGCGGAATTTGTCGCGGCAGAGCATCCTGCATTGCATCCCGGTCGTTCGGCTCGCGTGGTGTTGGATGGTGTGGACATTGGCTATGTCGGCGAGTTGCATCCCCGCTGGCGTCAGGCATGGGAACTGAGCAGCGCCCCCGTGGTTTTTGAATTGTCACTGGACGCCGTTATTGCGCGCAAGGTCTCCGTGGCCAAGAGCGTGGCCAAGCACCAACCGGTTGAGCGCGACATCGCGGTCATCGTGAACGAGCAGGTCACACACGCCCAGCTGATGAACGCCATCCACACGGCACCGACAGAAGGCTTGCTGCGTGACGTCGTTTTGTTTGACATCTACCGACCCAAGGTCGATTCGACCGGTGGTTTGGCTGTGGGCGAGAAAAGCCTGGCTGTTCGTCTGAGCTTGCACAGCGATGAGGCCACCCTGACCGAGGCACAAATCGATACCGCGATGAACGCCGTACTGGCCCAGTTGACGCAGCAAGTCGCTGCCCGACTGCGTTCCTGAGATCGCCATGCAAATCAGTTTTGAATCACTGGAAACACCTGCGCTGACCAAGGCGCACTTGGCCGATTTGCTGTTCGAGCAGATTGGTTTGAACAAGCGTGAGTCAAAGGATATGGTGGATGCCTTTTTTGACCTGGTGGTGGATAGCCTGATTTCTGGCGATGACGTCAAGATTTCTGGTTTTGGCAACTTCCAGATTCGAACCAAGGCGGCTCGTCCAGGTCGCAATCCGCGCACAGGAGAATTGATTCCTATTGATGCACGTCGTGTTGCTACCTTCCATGCGAGTCATAAACTCAAGGCCTTGATTCAGGGCGATGCCGTTGACGACGAAGGTGTGGAGATGGTGGGCCGCTGAATCATTCCTGATTGGAGTCCACCATGCTGTTCAAATTCAAATCAAAAGCCGCCAGCGATCTCATCATGCTGGAAGCGGATGCCCGAAAGTTACTCAAAATCATTCAAGGTGATGACGGGGTCAAAGGGATCGTGCAATTCGCGGATCTGCCACAGGCGATTGCCGCATTGGAATCGGCCGTGGCGCAAGAAGAATTGGACAGACAACAACGCGCTGAAAAGACCCGGCCGTTGATTTCTGGCGAAGAAGATGAGACCGTAGCGGTCAATTCAGTGAGTTTGTCTCAGCGTGCTGCGCCCATGCTCAAACTGTTCAAGCGTTGCTTGAGTGAAGAGTCTGACGTGGTTTGGGGCGTCTGAAACACTTGCTTCAGCGTGTAAAGGGGGCTCCGCCTAATTTGTAGCCGGCTTTGAGTTGACGCTTGGCAAACCAGCCCACATTCATTTCAAGAACGAAGCGCACGGGCTTTTCAGAGCAGTGGGAGTCATCGCTTTGGGGCTTCATGTCTGCAATGTTCACAATGGTTCCGTCATCGGCGACAAAGGCAGCAGACAAGGGGATCAAGGTGTTGCGCATCCAGAAACACTGTGTAGCAGGCTGCTCGAAAACAAACAACATGCCTTCATGCTGGGGCATTTCCTTGCGCCACATCAGGCCGATTTGCCGCTGCTCGGGTGTCTGCGCCAACTGAACATCCAGGATGTGCATACCCGCACTCAGTTTGGTTCGGGGCAATTGGCGTTGAGGCGACGGTTGTGCTGAGGTGGTCAGTGCGATTGCGGCCAAGCCCATGGCGACCATGCGACGCAAGCTGAAAAAGTTCAGGAAAGCCAAAAAATCGGGGCAGGTCATGGTCTGAAGCTGTGCAAGGCAGTGATCAAAGCTCCGAGGATAACTGCTGATCGGTCAGACCCGCTATGCAGGCGCCGAAAACCATCTCTTTTCAGCTTGACGGTTCGTTTGTGCTGACAGCTGCTGGGCCATCCAATGGGGCATGGCTGGCGTTTTCAGTCAGGATGTTGGCTGCCATGAGGCCTTTGCTGCCTTGGGTCAGCTCAAAAGTGACCCGTGCACCTTCTCTCAGACTTTTATAGCCTTCAGACTGAATCGCTGAAAAGTGCGCAAAAGCGTCAGGTCCCCCACCGTCGGGCTGGATGAAGCCAAAGCCTTTGGCGTCGTTGAACCATTTGACCGTACCACTGGGCATACGATGTCTCCGTTATTGTTGAGCTCAGTGTGGTGCGCACTTGTCAATTTTGTCAATGTGAGGTTTTCCCCGATACCTGATTCTTTGACCACAAGCATTCAAGACTTTTGTCACCCCCTGACTCGAGATACCTTAAAGCGTCGATAGAATGAAATCATGGCAACGAAAAAACCTGTAAAACCCACGCTGCCGAACGAGACACCCCGAACGCCCGATGGTGGTGACTCGGTCGTGCTCGAGAGGCGCGCTCAAAAAATAGAACCGCCACAGATGTACCAAGTGGCGATGTTGAACGATGACTACACCCCCATGGAGTTCGTGGTGATGGTGATTCAGGAATTTTTCAGCAAAGACCGCGAAGCAGCGACTCAAATCATGCTCAAGATTCACCTGGACGGCAAAGGCGTCTGCGGGGTTTATTCCCGTGATGTCGCAGCGACCAAGGTCGACCAGGTGCTGGATGCCGCCAGACAGGCGGGACATCCGCTGCAATGTGTCAGTGAACCCATTGAATAGTGGGCATTACCCCCCACATCGTTTCTATCTCTCTCAGCAAGGCAAAAAGGAAATCACATGATTGCCCAAGAATTGGAAGTCAGCTTGCACATGGCCTTTGTCGAGGCCCGGCAGCAGCGCCATGAATTCATCACGGTCGAGCACCTGCTTTTGGCCTTGCTGGACAACCCGAGTGCGGCAGAGGTTCTGCGTGCTTGCGCCGCCAACATCGATGATCTGCGCAACGCCCTGAGCAATTTCATCAAGGACAACACCCCGCAAGTGGCGGGTACCGAAGAGGTGGACACACAGCCCACCTTGGGATTTCAGCGCGTCATTCAGCGCGCCATCATGCATGTGCAATCGACAGGCAGCGGCAAAAAGGAAGTGAACGGTGCCAATGTGCTGGTTGCCATCTTTGGCGAGAAAGATTCGCACGCGGTGTATTACTTGCACCAGCAAGGCATCACTCGCCTGGATGTGGTGAACTTCATTGCGCACGGCATTCGCAAGAGCGACCCGCCAGAAGCGGCCAAATCGGCCGAAAACCCAGCCAGCTCTGAGGGCGAAGAGGGGGGCAATGGGGGTGAGCGCAATGAAAAAGCCTCACCGCTGGAGCAATACACCAACAACCTGAACCAAGCAGCCAAAGAGGGCAAGATTGACCCGTTGATCGGCCGTGAGTACGAAGTCGAGCGCACGATTCAGATCTTGTGCCGCCGTCGCAAAAACAACCCGCTGCTGGTGGGCGAGGCCGGCGTGGGTAAAACCGCGATAGCCGAAGGCCTGGCTTGGCGCATCACCCAGGGCACAGTGCCCGAGATTCTGGCTGAGGCGACGGTGTATTCGCTGGACATGGGCGCATTGCTCGCCGGCACCAAATACCGGGGTGATTTTGAGCAGCGCCTCAAAGGCGTGCTCAAGTCGCTCAAGGACAAGCCCAACGGCATTTTGTTCATTGACGAAATTCACACCCTGATCGGTGCGGGTGCGGCTTCAGGTGGAACGCTTGACGCGTCCAACCTGCTCAAGCCTGCGCTTTCGAGTGGCCAGCTCAAGTGCATCGGTGCGACCACCTTCACCGAGTACCGGGGCATCTTCGAAAAAGATGCGGCTTTGAGCCGCCGTTTCCAGAAAGTGGACGTGGTCGAGCCCACGGTGTCAGAGACCGTGGACATCCTCAAAGGGCTCAAGAGCCGCTTTGAAGACCACCACAGCGTCAAATACACCATTGCCGCTTTGCAGGCTGCGGCAGAGTTGTCGGCCAAGTTCATCAACGACCGCCAATTGCCCGACAAGGCCATTGACGTGATCGACGAAGCCGGTGCTGCCCAGCGCATTCAGGTGGCATCCAAGCGCAAGAAGACGATTGGCAAAGCCGAGATCGAAGACATCGTGGCCAAGATCGCTCGCATTCCGCCGGCCAACGTATCCAATGACGACCGCAGCAAACTGCAAACCATCGAGCGCGACCTGAAATCGGTGGTGTTTGGCCAGGACAAGGCGCTTGAAGTTCTGGCTTCAGCCGTCAAGATGGCCCGCTCGGGCCTGGGCAAGACCGACAAGCCGATTGGTTCTTTCCTGTTCTCTGGCCCAACGGGCGTGGGCAAGACCGAAGCGGCCAAGCAGTTGGCCTACATTTTGGGCATCGACCTGATCCGTTTTGACATGTCCGAGTACATGGAGCGTCATGCGGTCAGCCGCCTGATCGGTGCGCCTCCGGGCTACGTGGGTTTTGACCAAGGTGGCTTGTTGACCGAAGCCGTGACCAAGAAGCCGCACTGCGTGCTCTTGCTCGACGAGATCGAAAAAGCCCACCCTGACATCTTCAACGTGCTGTTGCAGGTCATGGACCACGGCACCTTGACGGACAACAACGGACGCAAGGCCGACTTCCGCAACGTGATCATCATCATGACCACCAACGCCGGAGCCGAGACCATGAACAAAGCCACCATTGGTTTCACCAACCCGCGTCAAGCGGGCGACGAAATGGGTGACATCAAACGCCTGTTCACCCCTGAGTTCCGCAACCGGCTGGATGCCATGGTGAGCTTCAAACCGCTGGATGAGCAGATCATCCTGCGTGTGGTGGACAAGTTCCTGCTGCAACTGGAGACCCAGCTGGGTGAGAAAAAGGTGGAAGTCACCTTCACTGACGCGCTGCGCAAGTTCTTGGGCAAGAAGGGTTTTGATCCGCTCATGGGTGCCCGCCCAATGCAGCGTTTGATTCAAGACACCATCCGCAAAGCCCTGGCCGACGAGCTGCTGTTTGGTCGCCTGACCGACGGCGGTCGCCTCACGGTGGACATCGACGACAAGGACGAAGTGCAGTTGGACATCACACCCAACCCCAAGAAGGAAAGCCGCGTTTCGCGCTCCGAGCCGACTGAGCCCGAAGAAGCCACGGCCAACTGACCATCTGGGGGCTTGCGCTGCAGCTCAAACAAAAAAGGAGGCCTGTTAGGCCTCCTTTTTTTGTGATGAAATTTCTGGTGTTCGCTGGTGCATGCGTCAATTGACCATGACCAGTTTGCCCTTGACGCTGCGCGAACCCATCAAGGTATAAGCCGCCTTCAAGTCGTTCATGGGCAAGGTCCGGTCAATCACCGGTTTGATCTTGCCTTCTCCGTACCACTGGGCCAGCTCGCCCATCATGGCCGCATTGGCCTGTGGCTCGCGCTTGGCGAAATCGCCCCAAAACACACCCACCAAGGATGCGCCTTTGAGCAAAGGCAGGTTCAAGGGCAGGGCGGGGATGGGGCCGCCCGCAAAACCCACCACCAAATAGCGGCCACGCCAAGCAATGGAGCGGAAGGCTGGTTCGGCCAAGTCACCACCTACAGGGTCGTAGACCACATCGGGGCCGCGACCTTCGGTGAGTGCTTTCAGGGTTTCTCGCAGGTTTTCGCGGCTGTAATTGATGGTGGCGTCCGCGCCCAGTGACGTGCACAGGGCACATTTTTCGTCTGTCGAGGCTGCCGCAATCACTTTGGCGCCCATGGCTTTGGCGATCTGAATGGCGGCTGTGCCCACACCGCCTGCGGCGCCCAGCACCAGCACCGTCTCACCGGCTTTCAAGGCCGCTCGGTCGACCAATGCGTGGTGAGAGGTGGCATACGTCATGATGAAGGCGGCACCATCGACGGCCGAAAAACCAGCGGGCAAGGGCATGCAAAGCTTGGCAGGGGCCAGCGTGTGAGTGCCAAACCCCCCCGTACCTGACAGGCAGGCAACGGTTTGGCCCACTTGAAGGTGTTTGACGCCTTCACCAAGGGCTTGCACGACGCCTGCGTATTCTGAACCCGGCACAAAGGGCAGCTCAGGCTTCATCTGGTACTTGTTTTGAACAATCAGCAGGTCTGGAAAATTCAGGCTCGCCGCCTGGATTTCGATCAGGACTTGACCAGGGCCTGGCGTTGGCGTGGGCAGTTGTTTCCAGGTCAGCGCTTCAACCCCAACGGGGTTCTCGCAAAGCCAAGCATGCATGCATCTTCTCCTTGTGTAATGCGGAATATTGTTGGCTGCATCTTAGGCAGACTGAGGGCACTCGGCATGTCCCCCTAGCGACGAATTTCGCGGTGTGCCATGAGCAGTGCCTGCCGCCTACAATTGAGCCATTGACAGGGACACCGCATGAAAATTCTCATTTCCAATGACGATGGCTTTCGCGCCGAAGGGCTTGTGGCCCTTTATGAGGCGCTCAAAGGCATGGCTGACGTGGAAGTGGTGGCGCCTGAGCACAACAACAGTGCCAAATCCAATGCCTTGACCTTGCACACCCCTTTGTATGTGAACCGTGCAGACAACGGTTTTCGCTACGTCAATGGAACGCCCGCAGATTGCGTACACATTGCTTTGACTGGCCTGTTGGGATATCGCCCTGATTTGGTGATTTCGGGCATCAACAACGGCGCGAACATGGGTGACGACACCCTTTATTCGGGCACCGTAGGGGCCGCCATGGAGGGGTATCTGTTTGGGATTCCGGCCATGGCCGTTTCTCAAATGGATAAGGGCTGGGCGCATCTGGATGCGGCGGCAGCCAAAGTCCAGGAGCTCGTCCGACTCATGCAGGCGGGTGAGTTGATCGGCACCAAGCCTTGGTTGTTGAATGTGAATATTCCGAACCTGCCGCTCCACGAGATCAAAGCCGCCAAGTTGTGCCGTCTTGGGCGTCGCCATGCTGCCGAACCTGTGATCACGCAAGTGGACCCTCGAGGTCAGACGATGTACTGGATTGGCAATGCCGGTCCCGCCATGGATGACAGCGAGGGCACGGACTTTCATGCGGCCGGTTTGGGCCACGTGGTGGTGACTCCTCTCAAAGTGGATTTGACCGAACACGCTCATCTTGAGCACTGGACCCATGCATTCAGTCGGTTGGCAGGGCAGGGGCAAGCATGAGTCAGCAGCGCCCAGGTTTCCCTGTCAAACTGGCCCAGACTGGTGCTTCGGGTCCATCTGGAAAACCCTTCGGGGCTTTGCCTGTGCGTTCAGCTCAGACGCCTGCCGCGCTGACCCCTCGCACGCCTTCAAGCGTCTCAGGCGTGGGTCTGGACTCCGGTGCCGTCCGCGCACGCATGGTGCGCAAACTGGCGGAGCAGGGCGTTCGAGATGCACGTGTACTGGATGCCATGGGCACAGTCGAGCGCCACCGCTTCGTAGAAAGCGCGTTGGTGAACCAAGCTTATGAAGACACCAGCTTGCCCATCGGTTTGGGGCAAACCATCTCCAAACCCAATGTGGTGGCCCGGATGATTGAACTGCTTTGCCAGGATAGCCCGGCCAAGTTAGGCCGCATACTTGAGATTGGGACGGGGTGCGGTTATCAAGCTGCAGTTTTGAGCCACCTGGCCACCGAGGTTTACAGTATTGAGCGCTTACGCGGCTTGCATGAAAAAGCCCGGACCAATTTGCGTCCATTCAGGTTGCACAATGTGCACCTGATTTTTGGCGATGGCATGTTGGGTTATCCAAAGGGGGCACCCTATGCGGGCATCATCTCGGCCGCTGGCGGTGATGCCGTACCGGACACATGGCTTGATCAGCTGGCCGTGGGGGGGCGTTTGATTGCGCCGACGATCACACCCGCTGGACATCAAGCGCTCGTGGTTATTTTGAAAACGGCACAAGGTTTTGAGCGTCAAGTGCTCGAAGCGGTTCATTTCGTACCTCTAAAATCAGGCGTTGCCTGAACAATTAAAGCCCGATGACTTCATCCTTCCATTTTCGTTCCACGGTCCTCATGGGTTTGGCCCTTGCACTGCTTGCTGGATGCTCGTCCTCACCGCGTACACCTGCACCCGTCGAAGACCGTACTCCCATGGGGAGATCATCCCCGGCCGCGAAAGCGCCTATCGCTGAGGAGGTCAAGTCTTTGCCTGGTGCAGAAAATGCGGGCAAACCTGGCTACTACACGGTCCAGCGAGGCGATACGCTGACCCGTATCGGTTTGGATCATGGACAAGGCTGGCGTGATTTGGCCCGATGGAATAACTTGCCCAATCCCGATGTGATTGAAGTAGGACAGGTGTTGCGCGTGGCGCCTCCCGGAGGGGCCGTGGAGACGGCCGGTGTGGTGGTTCGTCCCATCGCGCCAGCAGGCAATGCCTCAACCGTTGCAACCGTGGCCAAACCCGAGTCATCGCCAAGTGCCCCCTCCACCCCAGCAGGCGACGACGGACTTGCGTTCATCTGGCCCGCCAATGGTGCATTGATTGCTGGGTTTGATGAAGTCAAAAACAAAGGTCTCGACATTTCAGGTAAAGCAGGAGACCCCGTCATTGCCGCTGCAGATGGCCAAGTGGTCTACGCGGGGGCTGGCCTTCGAGGCTATGGCAATCTCATCATCCTCAAGCACAACAACACTTTTTTGACCGCATATGCGCACAACCAAGCGCTCTTGGTCAAGGAAGACCAAAAAGTACGAAAGGGGCAAAAAATTGCGGAGATGGGGAAGTCTGACTCGGACCGCGTCAAGCTCCATTTCGAGGTGCGTCGTCAAGGCAAGCCGGTGGACCCTGCCAAGCTGTTGCCAAGTCGCTGATCAACCCATCGGCAATGGTTTGGCCTGTTCTGGTTTTTGATATTGAAACCTTGCCTGATGTGGCCGGATGGCGGCGTCTGAATCCGGTTTCCCCAACACTCACGGATGCGCAGGTCTTCGCGCAGTGGCAAGCTGAGCGAATTGAGCAAGGCAAAAGCGATTTCATGCCTTTGTATTTGCAGCGGATCCTCGTGATCAGTTGCGTGTTTCGCAATGCAGAGGGTTTACGCGTCCATTCATTTGTGGACCGTGATGCACAAAGCGAAGGCCGCATTGTTCAAAGCTTTTTCAACACCATTGAAAAGCACGAACCTCAGTTGGTGAGCTGGAATGGCAGCGGGTTCGATTTGCCGGTGTTGCACTACAGAGGCCTGCAGCATGGTGTGGTGGCCGACAAATACTGGGACATGGGTGAGGGCGGCAACGCCAGCGATCGTGAGTACAAGTGGAACAATTACATTTCTCGCTACCACCTTCGCAACTTGGACCTGATGGATTTGTTGGCCAAATACACACCCAAGAACAATGCCCCCATGGACGCGATGGCCAAACTTTGCGGCTTTCCTGGCAAGTTGGGCATGGACGGCTCCCAAGTGCATTCACAGTTTTTGGCAGGTCAAACCGAAGACATCCGGCGCTATTGCGAAACCGATGTGATGAATACCTATTTGCTTTATTGCCGCTTTCAGAAGATGCGGGGTGGTTTGACAGAAGCTGAATACGAGCAAGAAATCCGTTTCGTCAAAGACCAGGTCAGCACTTTGGCTGTGCAAGAGCCGCATTGGCAGGAATATTTGCAAGCTTGGAACTGAGTTTTCGACTCAAAGGGCGCCGCTTCATGCCGAGTCAGGCCCGACATGCTGAGACAATCGGGGCATGAGCGAACAAGACATTTCCCTTCTCCCGATCCAAGCCGATACGGAAAACCACACCAGCCCTCACTTGCCCGAAGGCCAGTTGCATGTCACTTCCTTGGACATGGACGCCCAGGGCATTGCCCGCAGGCCCGATGGAAAAGTGGTTTTCATCGAAGGCGCTTTACCGTTCGAAGTGGTCTCGGTCCAGGTTGGACGCAAGAAAAACAGCTTTGAGCAGGGCACAGTGACCGAAATTCACCAAGAGTCCTCCCAGCGTGTGCGCCCGGGGTGCCCCCATTTTGGCTTGCACACGGGCTCTTGTGGGGGCTGCAAGATGCAGCACCTGGAGGTCTCGGCCCAAGTGGCCATCAAGCAACGTGTGCTTGAGGACAATTTATGGCACTTGGGCAAAGTCAAAGCCGACACCATGCTGCGTCCCATCGAGGGGCCCGCTTGGGGCTACCGTTACCGTGCGCGCTTGTCGGTTCGCTATGTGATCAAAAAGGGCGAAGTGCTGATTGGGTTTCACGAACGCAAGAGCCGCTACATCGCCGACATGAAGGTGTGCCCGGTATTGCCGCCCCATGTGAGTCATATGCTGTTGCCGCTGCGCGAGCTGATCAGCCAAATGGCTGCCCGAGAAAGCCTGCCTCAGCTCGAGCTGGCGTGCGGCGACGAGGTCACTGCTTTGGTGTTGCGCCACTTGGAGCCCTTGAGCGATGGCGATAAAGTCTTGTTGCGCACGTTTGCCGCTGAGCAAAATGTGCAATGGTGGCTGCAGCCCAAAGGGCCTGACACGGTGCATTTGCTGGATGAGGGCGGTCCGCAACTGAGCTACGGTCTGCCCGACTTTGGCATCACCATGCCGTTCAGACCGACCGATTTCACCCAGGTCAACCCCTTCATCAACCGGGTCTTGGTGTCCCGCGCTTTGCGTTTGTTGCAAGCACAAAAGCACGAGCGCGTGATCGACTGGTTCTGCGGTCTGGGTAACTTCACTTTGCCCATCGCCACCCAAGCGGGTGAGGTCCTGGGCATTGAAGGTGCAGAGACGCTGGTTGCCCGGTCCCGCGACAACTACGCCCGCAATCAGGCAGACCGCGCAGCTGGGCAAGCTCTGGCACCCACCCAGTTTGTGGCCCGCAACCTGTTTGACATGACCCCCGAGATGTTGGTGGCCGATGGTACGGCTGACAAATGGCTGGTGGACCCACCCCGTGAAGGCGCGTTTGCCTTGAGTAAAGCCCTTGCGGAGCTGAACGAAAACCACGACTTGCGCCAAGGCTGGACACCCCCGCAACGCATTGTTTACGTGAGCTGCAACCCGGCGACCTTGGCACGCGATGCGGACATTCTGGTCCACCGTGCGGGTTACCGCTGCGTGAGTGCCGGGGTGATCAATATGTTTGCGCACACGGCGCACGTGGAAAGCATGGCTGTGTTTGAATTGGATTGAATCGGGCATCAAACCATGCGCCCAAAACAAAGGCTCCCTCGGGAGCCTTTGTTTTGAAGGAAACGAGAGCGATCAGTCGCGTTCGCCGCCCATGATGCCCAGCAAAGCCAGCAGACTTTGGAACACGTTGAAGATGTCCAAGTACAGTGCCAAAGTGGCGCTGATGTAGTTGGTTTCCCCGCCGTCGATGATCTGTTTCAAGTCATACAGCATGTAAGCGCTGAAGATGCCGATGGCCATGACCGAGATCACCATCATGCCGATTGTGGAGCCAACAAACACGTTGATGATGCCGCCGATCATGATGGCCAAGGCACCGACAAACAGCCACTTGCCCATGCCTGAAATGTCACGTTTGATGGTGCTGGCCAGGCTGGCCATGACAAAGAACACGCCGGCTGTACCTGCAAAGGCGGTCATGATCAGGTCAGAGCCATTCTTGAAGTCCATCACCATGCCGATCATGCGCGACAGCATCAGGCCCATGAAGAAGGTGAAGGCCAGCAGCACGGGCACGCCCGCTGCCGAGTTTTTGGTTTTTTCGATGGCAAACATGAAGCCAAAGGCGCCAGCCATGAAAACCACCAGCCCCATGCCACCGGAGAGTGAACGTGTGATGCCGGTGCTCACGCCCAGCCATGCCCCCAAAACAGTGGGCAAGAGGCTCAGTGCCAGCAGCCAATAGGTGTTGCGCAGAACGCGGTTGCGAGCTGCAGGGTCGACTTGACCCCAGTCAGCGGTGTTAAGAGTGCGAAGGTCGCTCATGTTGGATCTCCTGTTCAAAGCCTATGAAAAAGGCTGTCTCATTGTAGGTTGCTCGCCAAGGTAAGCCAATTTCCGTCAGTTGATGGGGTTATCAGGTGAATCAGTTTTGCGCTCAGGTGTGCAATGGCTGTTGCCGTCGCGTGTATCCTTGCCGTTTTTAAACTGCGTCCTGAAAAATCATGAAAACCCAATCCGTGCTCGAACTGTCCGATGTTCAAACCATTGCCGCTGCAGCCCAAGCCGAAGCCCTGAAAAACAACTGGAATGTCAGCATTGCCATCGTGGATGCAGGTGGCCATTTGTTGCACTTCCAGCGCCTGAACGGTGCCCCACCCATCTCTTCACACATTGCCCCGGCCAAGGCCCACACGGCAGCGCTCGGTCAGCGTGAAAGCAAGGTTTACGAAGACGTCATCAACGGTGGTCGTTATTCGTTCTTGTCGGCACCAGCCGTAGAAGGCATGCTCGAAGGTGGCGTGCCGATCATGAAAGACGGCGCTTGCCTGGGCGCTGTGGGTGTGAGCGGTGTCAAGTCCAACGAAGACGCCCAGATTGCCAAAGCCGGTATTGCCGCCATCGGCCTGTAATTGCAGCCCATGCGGGGTCTCACACGGTGTGAGGCCCCGAAATGAAAAAACCCGCTGAAATCAGCGGGTTTTTTGTGGGCAGTGCCTATGAGTCGCTGCTTACTTGGAGGTCATCACCCAAGCAGCCAACTTCTTGGCTTCGACCTCACTCACCTGAGGGTTGGCTGGCATGGGCACAGCACCCCAGGCGCCAGAACCGCCCTTGATGATTTTGGCAGCCAGTTTGTCCACAGCAGACTTGTCAGCTTTGTACTTGGCAGCCACATCTTTGTAGCTGGGGCCTACCAATTTTTTATCAACGGCGTGGCAAGCCATGCAGTTTTTGGACGTTGCCAATGCCAAGTCGGCAAAAGCAGGGGCTGTTGCAGCAGCGGTCATGGCCAGGGCAAGAACGATTTTTTTCATGTCGGTACCTTTGGGTTGAAACAGGTCGGGTGCACAAGGGTGCAGGCCCGTGGTGGAAGAGTGTATCTGGATACTGATTTTGAGGTGATTGACTTACAGGTGACTGAGTCTTTGTTGAAAGCGACAAGCGTTCGCCTGCGGTGGGCCATAATCCGGGGACTTTTTCATGTATGTCCGACAGGAGCCTTGAATGCCCGCTTACCGCTCAAAAACATCCACCGCTGGCCGCAATATGGCGGGTGCCCGCTCCTTGTGGCGCGCCACAGGCATGAAGGATGACGATTTTCAAAAGCCCATCATCGCCATTGCCAACTCGTTCACGCAGTTTGTGCCCGGCCATGTGCATTTGAAAGACTTGGGCCAACTGGTGGCGCGCGAGATCGAAGCCGCAGGCGGTGTGGCCAAAGAGTTCAACACCATCGCGGTGGACGACGGCATTGCCATGGGCCATGACGGCATGTTGTATTCGCTGCCCAGCCGCGACATCATTGCGGACTCGGTCGAATACATGGTCAACGCGCACTGCGCAGACGCGATTGTGTGTATCTCCAACTGCGACAAGATCACCCCCGGCATGTTGATGGCTGCCATGCGCCTGAACATACCCGTCATTTTTGTGTCGGGCGGCCCGATGGAAGCGGGCAAGGTGCGTTTGGCCAATCCGCAAACGCAAGTCATGGAATTTAAAAAGCTCGACTTGATCGATGCGATGGTGATGGCGGCAGACGACAAAGTGTCGGACGCTGACTTGGCCGAAGTTGAGCGCTCCGCTTGCCCCACCTGCGGTTCATGTTCAGGCATGTTCACCGCCAACTCCATGAACTGCTTGGCCGAAGCTTTGGGCTTGGCCTTGCCTGGCAACGGCACTGTAGTGGCCACGCACGCGGATCGCGAGCAACTGTTTAAACAAGCTGGCCGAACGATTGTGGAGCTGTGCAAACGCTATTACGAGCAGGGCGACGAGTCGGTGTTGCCCCGTTCCATGGGCTTCAAATCCTTTGAGAACGCCATCGCCTTGGACATTGCCATGGGCGGCTCGACCAACACCATCCTGCACATTTTGGCGATTGCCCAAGAAGCTGAGATCGAATTCACCATGGCCGACATCGATCGCATGTCCAAAATCGTGCCGCAGTTGTGCAAGGTCGCACCCAATACCAACAAGTACCACATCGAAGATGTGCACCGCGCCGGCGGCATCATGGGCATCTTGGGTGAGCTCGACCGCGCAGGCAAGCTGCACACCGATGTGGGCACCGTGCTGGGCAAGACCATGAAAGAAGTCTTGGACGAGTGGGACATTGCCCGCAACCCCTCCGATGCGGTAAAGACCTTCTACATGGCTGGCCCTGCAGGCATTCCCACGCAAGTGGCCTTCAGCCAAAACACCCGCTGGCCCAGCCTCGATACAGACCGTGCCGAAGGTTGCATTCGTTCTGTGGACAACGCCTTTAGCCAACAAGGTGGCTTGGCCGTGTTGACGGGCAACATCGCTTTGGACGGATGTGTGGTCAAGACCGCAGGCGTGGACGACAGCTTGCTGGTGTTCGAAGGCCCCGCCCACGTGGTGGAGTCACAAGACGAGGCCGTGGAGCACATCTTGAACGATCAGGTCAAAGCGGGCGACATCGTGGTGGTGCGCTACGAAGGCCCCAAGGGCGGCCCCGGCATGCAAGAAATGCTGTACCCCACCAGCTACATCAAGTCCAAAGGCCTGGGCAAGGCCTGCGCATTGTTGACAGATGGTCGTTTCTCTGGCGGTACATCAGGCTTGTCGATTGGCCACTGCTCGCCCGAAGCGGCCGCGGGCGGCACGATTGGTTTGGTCAAGAACGGCGACCGCATTCGCATTGACATTCCTAACCGCAGCATCAACGTGTTGGTGAGCGATGACGAGTTGGCCAAGCGCCGCGTTGAGCAAGACAAACTGGGCTGGAAGCCTGCGCTGCCACGTCCACGCAAAATTTCGGCTGCGCTCAAAGCCTATGCCTTGTTGGCCACTTCGGCGGACAAAGGCGCGGTGCGCGATTTGTCGCTGCTCGATTGAGATAGCTCCGTGGCCCATCTCAGGCATCTTGCCTGCCAAGGGCACACTGACGCAACACCATGCTGATTCACCCACAAATCGACCCTGTTGCCCTGCAATTGGGGCCCTTGGCCATCCACTGGTATGGTCTGACCTATCTGGCTGCTTTTGCTCTTTTTTACGGGCTGGGTATTCGGCGCTTGGGGCATTTGCCCTTTAAAAATCTGTCGTCCTGGCAAAAACAGGACGTCGAAGACATCCTGTTTTTAGGGGTGTTGGGCGTCATCTTGGGCGGGCGCATCGGTTATTGCTTGTTTTACAAACCGGCTTATTACCTCTCCAACCCGCTGGAGGTTTTTGCTGTCTGGCAAGGCGGCATGAGCTTTCATGGCGGCATGTTGGGTGTGATGGCCGCCATGGTGTGGTTTGCTTGGTCGCGCAAGCGGCCTTTCCTGCAGGTCATGGACTTTTTGGCACCTTGCGTGCCGACTGGGCTGGCCGCTGGCCGCATTGGCAACTTCATCAACGGCGAACTGTGGGGCCGAATGGCCGACCCGAGCCTGCCCTGGGCCATGGTTTTCCGTGGTGCGGGCGATGTGCCGCGCCACCCTTCGCAGATTTACCAGTTCTTGATGGAAGGCATTTTGCTGTTCGTGCTGCTTTGGCTGTATGCCCGCAAGCCACGCCAGCAAGGG
The DNA here is from genome assembly GCA_017986605.1 of Limnohabitans sp. GTDB lineage: Bacteria > Pseudomonadota > Gammaproteobacteria > Burkholderiales > Burkholderiaceae_C > Limnohabitans_A. Next base: position 1,831 of record JAGNVG010000046.1, on the reverse strand, counting down.
CAGGTGGCTTCGGCTTTCCTGTTGGGGTACGGCTTGTTCCGCTTTGTGGCCGAGTACTTCCGCGAGCCCGATGCGCACTTAGGGCTGCTCAGCCTGGGCATGAGCATGGGGCAGTGGCTGTGTGTGCCGATGATCGCGGGCGGTGCACTGCTTTGGCTGTGGTTTGGTCGCCGTTCGGCGTGAAGCTGAACGGTTCAGCTCAATGTCAGCGGTCCAGAGGCAGGACTGTGCTTTCCTTGATTTCCTCCATCACCACATAGCTGTTGGACTGCGCGGGCACAGGAATTTTGTTGAGAATGGCGCCCAGCAGTTCCCGGTAGTCGTTCATAGCGCGCAATCGGGCCTTGACCAGGTAATCAAAGCTGCCTGAGACCAAATGGCACTCGAGTACTTCGGGCATCAGGCCGACCTCGCGCCGTACTGTCTCGAACACTTGCGGTGATTTCTGGGACAGGGTGATTTCAATGAAGACCAACAAGGGCTTACCCAAAGCTGCCGCATCGACGCGGGCATGGTAGCCGGTGATCAAGCCTTGGCGCTCCAGGCGTTTGATGCGTTCGGAACACGGCGAGGTGGACAGGCCCACTTGTTCACCCACTTCGGTGACCGACATGCGCCCATGGCGTTGCAGCAGATCGAGAATTTTCAGGTCAATGCGGTCGGGATCGGACATTGTGCGGTCAAGGCCTGAGTTGAGCCTTTAATTCAGTTGAAGTTTCTGTATTTAAACATCAATTCCAGAAAGTTTCCCGTCATGAATCCATAACATCACCAGATCTCTAGTCATCAACGAGGTTGACATGAAAATTGTGGTTTTGGGTGGTGGTGTGATCGGTGTCAGCACAGCTTGGGCGCTGTTGCGTCAGGGGGCGGATGTCACCTTGGTTGAGCGTCAGTCCGATGTGGCTCAGGAGACCAGCTTTGCCAATGCGGGCCAGGTTTCACCAGGCTATTCAACCCCTTGGGCCGCGCCCGGGATCCCGCTCAAGGCGCTGAAATGGCTCTTTCAGACCCATGCACCGCTGGCATTTCGCCCTGACGGCAGCTTGTTTCAGTGGCGTTGGATGGCGGCCATGCTGGCCAACTGCTCGGCTGACCGTTATGCAGTCAACAAAGAACGCATGATGCGCTTGTCTGAGTACAGCCGTGACTGCCTGCGTGCTTGGCGCGCTGAAACCGGGCTGGCCTATGACGCACGCAGCCAAGGAACTTTGCAGTTGTTTCGCACCCAAGCGCAGCTCGATGCCGCTGCGCGCGATGTGGCTGTGCTGCAGGAGTGTGGCGTGCCTTTTGAGCTGCTTGACGCTGCTGGAGTTAACCAGGCAGAACCTGCGCTGGCCAAGGCACAGGTGTCGATCAGTGGTGGTTTGCGCCTGCCCAACGACGAGACCGGGGACTGTCATTTGTTCACCCGTCAGCTGGCAGAACGCGCCAGTGCCTTGGGCTTGAAGCTGCGTTTGTCTTGCAGTGCGCAGTCGTTGCTGCGTGAAGGTGATCGTGTCACGGGCTTGCAGCTGGCAAGTCCCTCCGGTGCACCAGGGGAGCATGTGCTGGCCGACGCGGTGGTTCTGGCCGCAGGCAGTTATTCGCGCGACTTGCTTCGGCCACTGGGGCTCGACATTCCGGTGTACCCGGTCAAGGGCTATTCGCTCACCATGCCCCTCAGTGATGCCTCTTTGGCACCGCAATCGACTGTGCTGGATGAGACCTACAAGATCGCACTGACTCGCTTGGGGGATCGGCTGCGCGTGGGGGGGATGGCTGAGCTGGCCGGATTTGATTTGCGGCTGAACCCACGTCGCCGAGCCACACTTGAAAAAGTCACCCGCGA
>JAGNVG010000045.1 GCA_017986605.1 Limnohabitans sp. | reverse complement strand
GGGCCCTAACCATTTATTGAGGATTTTCTCCATGAAACAGATCACCGCCGTCATCAAGCCCTTCAAACTGGAAGAAGTCCGTGAAGGTTTGGCCGAATGTGGTGTGACAGGCCTCACCGTCACCGAAGTCAAGGGTTTTGGCCGTCAAAAAGGCCACACCGAGCTGTACCGCGGTGCCGAGTACGTGGTCGATTTTTTGCCCAAGGTGAAGGTGGAAGTGGTTGTCAAAGATGAAGACGTCGACGGCTGCGTGGATGCCATCGTCAAGGCCGCTCGTACGGGCAAAATCGGTGACGGCAAGATTTTTGTGACCTCGGTGGAGCGCGTCGTGCGCATCCGCACCGGCGAGCAAGACGAAACCGCGATCTGATCTGTCAGGCAGGGATGCAAGGCCTTCTTGCGAGGGCTTGCATCGGCCATGTGAGGCAGTGGGTGCAGCCGCCTGCCTTGTCAGTTGTTCAAAGCAGTTCGACTTTGGCGCGAGGTGACAAACCGGCCTTTTCCACCAGGTTTTGCAGCAGCGCTTCGGGCTCTGAGCCCAGCGTCACCAGTTCGGTTTGCCAATCGGCCATGAAACCCTCTTGCACCACTTGGTCAATGAATGCCATCAGGCTGTCGTAATAGCCCAAGCTGTTGAGAATGCCTACGGGTTTGTCGTGGTATCCCAATTGACGCCAAGTCCAGACTTCGAACAGTTCTTCAAACGTGCCGATGCCCCCGGGCAAGGCTAGAAATGCGTCGGCTTTTTCGGCCATGAGCCGCTTGCGTTCGTGCATGGTGTCGACCACGTGTAACTCTGTGCAGCCGTGGTGCGCCCATTCTTTTTCAACCAAGGCGGTGGGAATGATGCCCACCACCGTGCCGCCTGCCGCCATGGTGGCCTCTGCCACCAAGCCCATCAGCCCGTTGCGCCCGCCGCCATAGACCAACTGACCGCCATGCTGCCCGATCCAGGTGCCCACTTGCACGGCGATTTGGGCAAACTCTGCTTGCTTGCCCGTTTTGGAGCCGCAGTAGACACAGACCGAAAAAGCCGGAGAGGGTGAGCGAGGGCTTGCGTTCGTGGAGGTCATGTGAATCGCTGCCAAAGTGCGGCCAGCCACACCCCGATGCACAGTAACAAACCGAGCAAGACCGCGGCGCTCCCCATATCTTTGGCTCGTTTAGACAGGTCATGCCATTCTGGGCCAATACGGTCAATGGCCGATTCGAGTCCGGTGTTGAGCAATTCCACGATCATGACGAGGACGACCGATCCAGCCAACAAAGCGGTCTCAACCCAGTTTTGGCCCAGCCAGAACGCCAGAGGGATCATGACCAACGCCAGGATGGCTTCCTGCCGAAAGGCGGTTTCGCCCCAGCCTGCGCGAAGTCCCTGAACGGAGTAGCCGCCAGCGTGCAGGATGCGGTTCAGACCTGTGCGTGATTTTTGAGGGTTGGCCTCGTGAGTCGGAGGTATCGGATTGTCAGACATATCAAGTGGCGTAGATGCGGCTTAACCCACAGAAATCAGTCGGGTTCCTGCCCAAGCATCATGCCAAAACTGACGTTGAGGATGGAAGCGGCTGAGCAACGCCCAAACAAGCACCCATCCCAGCGTGAGCAAAGCCACTTCAATGGCTGGCAAGTGCAAAGGCGCGGTTGCGGCAATGGGCGGAATAAACCACAGCCAACTGGCGAGGTAGCGTTTGAAGGCTGTTTTTCGACTCAAGCGGTGGCCCATGGCATCCACGATTTCAATTCGCCACGTCTTCATTGCCAACGTCTGTCCACGATGCCAAAACCAGGTGAAGTAAACGCCGAGCACAAAAAAACTGATGGCTTGCAGGCCGGATTTGAGTTGGGGGTGAATGCTCATTTCTCCGGGAGCCAAACCTGTGAACCAGTAGGTGGCGATGAAATATGCCAAACCCGAGGTGACCATGACGCCAAACAGCAGCATGCCTTCGTAAAGCCAGCAAGCCATGCGGCGAGTCAAAGACGGGGCATGAAAGGTCGTTGTCAGAGAGGAGTTCGCGCCGCTTTGCATCATGAAGGTGCGGTTTCTGTCGCTTGACGAGTGGTATCTGTGGCGTCAGTCGCAGGGCTGGTCACAGGGGTGGCCACCTTAGGCGGCTGTGGCAACAGGGTTTTCCGATTGATGTCGGTTTTGGGTGTGCGGCTTGTCGAGCCCTCAGCTCTGAGGGGCGTTTGAACAACCCGATGGGCATCCAGTGGTTTGGCCGTGGGTGCAGCACTTTTGAGAGGGGCTGTCGAGCCAGCTGACAACAGCCGTTTCTCTTCATTAGAAAGTGCTTGATAGGCTTCCCATTTGGCTTTTTTATCCTCTTTGGGCAGATTTTGCAGCTTGTTGAAATTCAGTCGGGCCAATGTGCGCTGTTGCGGGCTCAAAGCGACCCAATCCGCCATCCTGGCGTGCATGGTGATTTGTTCGGAAACTGGCAACTGTGTGAAGTTTTGAGAAATGGCCAGCCATTTGCTTTGCTGTTGCGCTGTCAGTGCGCTCCATTGCGCCCCCAATGGCGCCAATGCTTGTTTTTGCTGGGGCGTCAGTTGTTTCCAGGCTTGTGATGCGGGTGCGCTTTGTGGGGTGGTCTTGGCGCTGATTTGTTCTGCGGCAGCGGGCTCAGTCGTCTTGGTTTGTGCACCAACATTCAATAAACAAATCGACAGCAACAACCCACAACCCATTTTCAGGGGCGTATTCGGGTTGAATTTGCAGTGATGAGTCATGTCATTCATGTGTGGCGCTGTTGCTGCGGTTTTGTTTCAAAAATTGTACAAACCCGGCATCGGTATAGGCATCAGGCGGCAATTCGTCGGTGAGTAAGGCTGCATCGATTGCCGCGAGCTCAGAGGTGACGTTGTCTTGTTGGACCCATTGGATGGCCATTAAACCGAAAACCAGAGCCAGCAGGGGCAGGGCGGAGGCCAAAATGCTCCAAAGGTTCAGGCCTTCGTCTACAGGCGCGGTCAAACTGCTGTCGCTGTTGATTTGGGCGCTTGGGGCCCGTCGCAATTGCACCACTGGCTTGCGCTGGGTCAGCGCCAGTTGGCGCGCAATGCGCAGACGCTCGGTGATGTCGTGTGGCAGGCTTGGGGTGGCCAAATTCAGTTGACCCGAAAAGTATTGGCCCCAAGTGTCAATATCTTGTTCGGTGGGTGTCATTTGGTTTTTCATGGTCTCATTCCTTGTGTGCCCAAGGTTTTGCTCAAGGCTTGAATGGCCCGAGAACAATGGGTTTTGACGCTGCCTTCTGAGCAGCCCATCACTGCAGCGGTTTCGGCAACATCCAGCTCCTCCCAGTAACGCAGCAAGAAGGCTTCCCGTTGACGTGCAGGCAGTGCCATGACAGCGGTTTCGATGTGTTCGAGGGTCTGTACCCGGCCAATCCACTGTTCGGCGCTCTCCGAGGTGGCTTCGTCGGACGTGTTGGCGGTGACTTCCAGCAAATCAAAATCGCCATCTCCATCAGCGGAGTTGAAGTCACTTAGATTGGTAAACAGCGCGTTTCGGGTTTTTTGCCGACGAAACCAGTCCAGCATGGTGTTGGACAGGATGCGCTGAAACAGCAAAGGGAGTTCGGCGACAGGCTTGTCCGCATAGTTGGTGCAAAGCTTGATCATGCTGTCTTGCAGGATGTCCAAGGCCGCGTCTTCGTTCCGGACATGGTAATAGGCACGCTTGAAAGCCTTTTTTTCCACGTTTTTCAGAAAATCTGAGAGTTCGGAGTCGGATGCCAACTTTTTTCAGCGTTCGCGATGCGATGCTTTTGCCTGTGTTTTCAATGGAGGGCGAATTTGCCAGTCGTGCGGCTCAAAGCCAGACCGGGAGGCATTATGGCACTGACATTGTCGTGACTGCTTGGAATTTGGTTGAGGGGCTTGGACAAATGCGATAATGCGCAATTGCAATTGAAAAAAAGCAAACGGATCACCGTCCGGCACTTTTACAGTTTGGTGCCCATGTCTGTGGTCTTAAGTCCCAAAGCCACTCCACAAGAGTCGAGCCCAGGGGCACCCAAGGTTTTTCGTTAGAGAAATTCACAAAGGTTGAATATGGAACTGAACAAGGCCGATACGGCAAATGCTTCTGCGGGCGCTCAAGAACTGCGCGGCGCAGAAATCCTCGTTAAAGCGCTCCAAGCGGAAAACGTGCAGTACATCTGGGGTTACCCCGGCGGTGCCGTTTTGCACATTTACGACGCTTTTTACAAGCAAGACACCATTCAGCACGTTTTGGTGCGCCACGAGCAAGCGGCTGTGCACGCTGCCGATGGCTTTGCACGTGCCACGGGTGAAGTGGGTGTGGCCTTGGTCACTTCGGGCCCGGGCCTGACCAATGCTGTGACCGGCATCGCCACCGCTTACATGGACAGCATTCCCATGGTCATCATCAGTGGTCAAGTGCCCACTGCCGCCATTGGTCTCGATGCGTTCCAGGAATGCGACACCGTGGGCATCACCCGCCCGATCGTCAAGCACAACTTCTTGGTCAAAGACGCCAAGGACATGGCTGATGTGATGAAAAAGGCTTTCCACATTGCGCGCAGCGGCCGCCCTGGTCCTGTGGTGGTGGACATCCCGAAAGACGTTTCATTCAACAAAGCACTGTATTCGGGCTATCCCGAGTCGGTGGAGATGCGCTCATACAACCCGGTGCGCAAGGGTCACGGCGGTCAGATTCGCAAGGCCTTGCAGTTGTTGATGGCGGCCAAGCGCCCCTACATCTACACAGGCGGTGGTGTGTTGCTGAGCAACGCCAGCGCCGAACTGCGTGCCCTGGTGGACATGCTCAATGTGCCGGTCACCAACACTTTGATGGGCTTGGGCGCGTTCCCCGCTACCGATCGCCGTTTCCTGGGCATGCTGGGCATGCACGGCACGCTCGAAGCCAACAACGCCATGCAAAACTGCGACGTCTTGTTGGCCGTGGGTGCACGGTTTGACGATCGCGTGATCGGCAACCCCAAGCATTTCGCTTCGGTAGACCGCAAGATCATCCACATCGACATTGACCCGTCCAGCATCTCCAAGCGCGTCAAGGTGGATGTGCCGATCGTGGGCGATGTGAAAGACGTGCTGACCGAACTGATGGGCATGATCCGTGAGTCCGGCCTCAAGCCCGACGCGCAGGCTTTGGCCCAGTGGTGGGAGACCGTCGAAGGCTGGCGCAGCCGCGACTGCATGAAGTACGACAACAGCAACAGCTTGGTCATCAAGCCGCAAAAAGTCATTGAGACTTTGTGGGAGATGACCAAGGACGCTGATGCGTACATCACCTCCGATGTGGGCCAGCATCAAATGTGGGCGGCTCAGTATTACAAATTCAACGAGCCACGCCGCTGGATCAACTCTGGCGGTTTGGGCACCATGGGTGTGGGCATTCCCTACGCCATGGGCATCAAACTGGCCAAGCCGGACAGTGAAGTGTTCTGCGTGACGGGCGAAGGTTCTGTGCAGATGTGCATTCAGGAACTCTCGACCTGCCTGCAGTACAACACGCCCATCAAAGTGGTGGCGCTGAACAACGGTTTCTTGGGCATGGTGCGCCAATGGCAGGAGATTGATTACTCCGGTCGTTACAGCCACAGCTACATGGACGCTTTGCCCAACTTCGTGAAGTTGGCTGAGGCCTACGGTCACGTCGGTATCTTGGTTGAAAAACCGGAAGATGTAGAGCCCGCCTTGCGCGAAGCCCGCAGGCTCAAGGACCGCACGGTTTTCCTGGACATCCGCACGGACCCGACCGAAAACGTGTTCCCTATGGTGCAGGCCGGCAAGGGCATCACCGAGATGCTCATGGGCGTGGAGGACCTGTAATCATGAAACACATCATCGCTGTACTGATTGAAAACGAAGCGGGCGCTTTGTCTCGCGTGGTGGGCTTGTTCTCTGCTCGTGGCTACAACATCGAGTCTTTGACCGTGGCCCCGACCGAAGACCCCAGCTTGTCACGCATGACCATCCAGACCACCGGGTCGGATGACGTGATCGAGCAAATCACCAAACACTTGAACCGCCTGATCGAGGTGGTCAAGGTCGTGGACCTGACCGAAGGTGCTTACACCGAGCGCGAGCTGATGCTCGTGAAAGTGCGTGCCGTGGGCAAGGAGCGCGAAGAAATGAAACGCATGGCCGACATCTTCCGTGGCCGTGTGATTGATGTCACCGACAAGAGCTACACCGTGGAGCTCACCGGTGACCAGTCCAAGAACGACGCCTTTTTGGAGGCGATCGACCGCAGTGCCATCTTGGAGACCGTGCGCACCGGTGCGTGTGGTATCGGGCGCGGCGAGCGCATCCTGCGCGTCTAAACTTAACTCTTGAACCTGTTTATTCCTAAGGAGAACCCTGTGAAAGTTTTTTACGACAAAGATTGTGATCTGAGCGTCATCAAGGGCAAGACCGTTGCCATCATTGGTTACGGCTCGCAAGGCCACGCACATGCCCAGAACCTGAACGACAGCGGCGTCAAAGTGGTCGTCGGTCTGCGCAAAGGTGGCGCATCGTGGGACAAAGTCGGCAAAGCCGGCTTGACCGTGATGGAAGTCAACGACGCTGTCAAAGCCGCTGACGTGGTCATGATCTTGTTACCTGACGAGCAAATCGCCGAGGTGTACAGCAACAACGTCGCCCCCAACATCAAGCAAGGTGCTTCTTTGGCATTTGCCCACGGCTTCAATGTGCACTACAACCAAGTCGTTCCACGCGAAGACCTGGACGTGTGGATGGTTGCGCCCAAGGCCCCAGGCCACACTGTGCGCAACACCTACACCCAAGGCGGCGGCGTGCCCCACTTGGTTGCGATTCACCAGGACAAGAGCGGCAAGGCCCGCGCGTTGGCCCTGAGCTACGCTATGGCCAACGGCGGCGGCAAGGCCGGCATCATCGAAACCAACTTCAAAGAAGAGACTGAAACCGACTTGTTCGGTGAGCAAGCTGTTCTGTGCGGTGGCGCGGTTGAGTTGATCAAGATGGGTTACGAAACCTTGGTGGAAGCCGGTTACGCCCCTGAGATGGCTTACTTCGAGTGCTTGCACGAGTTGAAGCTGATCGTGGACCTGATCTACGAAGGCGGCATCGGCAACATGAACTACTCGATCTCGAACAACGCCGAATACGGCGAGTACGTGACTGGTCCTGAAGTCATCAACGCGCAGTCGCGCGAAGCCATGCGCAACGCCCTGAAGCGCATCCAGACCGGCGAATACGCCAAAATGTTCATCTTGGAAGGTAAAACCAACTACCCAAGCATGACCGCGCGTCGTCGTTTGACTTCCGAGCACTCCATTGAAGTCGTGGGCGCACAATTGCGCGCCATGATGCCTTGGATTGCCAAGAACAAGCTGGTTGACAAAACCCGCAACTGATCTGGCCTTTGGGCGAGTTTGAAAAAGGCCACTGCGGTGGCCTTTTTTCTTGGGTGCTTGACCTGCCTTAAACTCTGCTGACAGAAGATAGATCCGAAAAACCGCTACAGGAATGGACGATGAATAAAGCCAATGACACCGCCGAAGACGCTGAAGTCTCTGTGCCGGTGCGCAAGCCCTCCAAGGGCATCTACATGTTGCCCAACATGATCACGCTGGCCGCACTGTTCGCGGGTTTTTATGCGGTGGTCATGGCCATCAATGGTCGTTTTGACCTGGCCACGGTGGGTATTTTCAGTGCCATGGTGCTCGACAGTCTGGACGGCCGTGTGGCCCGCATGACAAACACGCAGAGTGCTTTTGGCGAGCAGATGGATTCGCTCTCCGATATGGTGTCTTTTGGTGCAGCGCCTGCTTTGATTGCTTATGTCTGGACCTTGAAAGAGTTGGGCCGCTGGGGGTGGATTGCTGCGTTCGTGTATTGCGCTTGCGCAGCCTTGCGATTGGCCCGATTCAATGTGAACACGGCCGTGGTCGATAAACGGTATTTCCAGGGACTGCCATCGCCTGCTGCTGCTGCTTTGGTGATGGGGTTTGTGTGGATCATGTTTGAGAATGCCGTTCCTGCCAAAACGGTGGCTTGGGGCATGTTTGCTGTGTGCCTGTTTGCCGGCTTGACCATGGTAACCAATGTGCCTTTTTACAGCTTCAAGGACATGCACATGAAGAAAAGCGTGCCCTTTGCCACCTTGGTGCTGGTCGCTTTGGGCATTGCGGTGGTCAACATCGATCCGCCGACGGTTTTGTTTGCCATCTTCGTCGGGTACGGCCTCAGTGGTTATGTGATCTATATCTGGCGTAAGGCCAAAGGCCAACCGACCAGCATGATCAGCACATCGACTGATGAGCCCGAAGAACGTGGCTTGCACCAGTGATGTCATGCGCTCGACAAAATCTGTTTTGAACTGTGCTACAGTATTTATATGAAATTTTGCTTGTTTGCACTACTGCTAGCGCCCCTCGGGCGGGATGTGTAGCGCACGCAAACATTTTCCCAAAAGGCCCGAATGCCATCCGCATCGGGCCTTTTGCATTTTTGCTTGGACTTGCGGGTTTTTGACCAGGAGTGAACATGACTGACAAATTGATTATTTTCGACACCACTTTGCGTGACGGCGAGCAGTCGCCCGGCGCCTCCATGACCCGCGACGAGAAGCTGCGCATCGCACGTCAACTGGAGCGTTTGCGTGTGGATGTGATCGAAGCCGGTTTTGCAGCCAGCTCCAATGGTGACTTTGAGGCCGTCAAAACCATTGCTGATGCGATCAAAGACTCCACCATTTGTTCTTTGTCACGCGCCAATGACCGTGATATTGCACGCGCTGCCGAAGCCCTTAAGGGGGCCAACAGCGGACGTATTCACACCTTTATTGCCACTTCGCCACTGCACATGGAAAAGAAGTTGCGCATGACACCCGATCAAGTGTTTGAGCAAGCGAAGCAATCGGTGCGCTTTGCGCGCAATTTGGTCGGTGATGTCGAGTTCAGCCCTGAAGACGGTTACCGCAGTGACATGGACTTTTTGTGCCGCATCCTCGAAGCGGTCATCGCAGAAGGGGCCACCACCATCAACGTGCCCGACACTGTCGGTTATGCGGTGCCCGAGCTGTATGGTCAGTTCATCAAAACCCTGCGCGAGCGCATTCCTAATTCAGACAAAGCCATCTGGTCTGTGCATTGCCACAACGACCTCGGCATGGCGGTTGCCAACTCTTTGGCTGGCGTCAAGATCGGTGGTGCCCGTCAGGTGGAATGCACCATCAATGGCTTGGGTGAGCGTGCAGGCAACTGCTCTCTTGAAGAAGTGGTCATGGCAGTGAAAACGCGCCGCGACTACTTTGGATTGAGCGTGGGCATTGATACCAGCCACATTGTGGCCGCCAGCCGTATGGTCAGCCAGACGACCGGTTTTGTGGTGCAGCCCAATAAGGCCGTGGTGGGCGCCAATGCTTTTGCACACGCTTCAGGGATTCACCAAGATGGCGTGCTCAAGGCCCGGGATACGTATGAAATCATGCGAGCCGAAGATGTGGGCTGGACCACCAACAAGATCGTGCTGGGTAAACTCAGCGGCCGCAATGCCTTCAAACAGCGCTTGCAGGACCTGGGTGTGACATTGGACAGCGAAACGGAAATCAACAACGCTTTTGCCAAATTCAAGGAATTGGCTGACCGCAAGAGCGAGATTTTTGACGAAGATATTCTGGCACTGGTGGGCGACGAGAGCGTGACCGCTGAAAAAGAGCAGTACGGTTTTGTTTCTATGGCTCAACACAGTGAAACCGGTGAAAAGCCCCATGCCACTGTTGTCTTCACCGTCGAAGGCAAAGAAGTGCGTGCTGAGTCTGATGGCAATGGTCCTGTCGACGCCTCTTTGAAGGCCATCGAGTCGCATGTCAAAAGCGGCGCCGAAATGGTGCTTTACTCGGTCAATGCCATCAGCGGTTCTACCGAAAGTCAAGGCGAGGTGACGGTGCGCTTGCAAAACAGTGGTCGCGTGGTCAACGGTGTGGGATCGGATCCTGATATCGTGGTGGCATCCGCCAAGGCCTATCTGAGTGCACTGAATAAATTGCAGAGCAAAGCGGATCGGGTGGCAGCTCAAGGTTAAAAAGAATTCTTTGGATATACTTTTTTGCTTCAATAAAGTCACGCAAGTCGTTGTTCTTGCGTGACTTTTTTTATTTGGGTACACTCGGGCACAATATTCAGTTAATTCTTTTTCAAATGCCCTTTATGCGACCCATTTTTGTATTCAATGACCATGCCATCCGACGTCCCGGGCAAGGCTGGCTTGCGGCTCTGACAGTTGCTGTCCTGACTGCGGTGCTGGTCTTTCCTGCGTCTGCACAGGCAGGGAATACAAAGCCATCGGCCAAAAAGCGGCCTGTCGCCGCTTCCTCCAAAGCGATCAAGTCCCCCAAGGTCAGTGTTCTCAAATCAAGCAAGCGCAAACCTCTTGCGGCTCAAAAAGCCGTTCCCATGCGTGCATCCTTTGGGCAGATGGCTGGGCTTCACGCTGCCGCCGACCCTTTGGACTTGCGATCCAGTGTCGCGCTTGTGATTGATCAGGACACACGTGAAGTGCTGTTCCGCAAAAATGATCATGCGGTCTTACCGATTGCATCATTGACCAAATTGATGACTGGCTTGGTGATTTCTGAGGCTCAATTGCCTATGTCAGAGATGATCGCCATCACACAGGCCGATGTCGATACTGAAAAGGGCAGTTCTTCCCGTTTGGCTGTTGGGACTGTTTTGAGTCGGGGTGATTTGTTGCATTTGGCGCTGATGTCCAGCGAAAACCGTGCAGCACACGCTTTGGGGCGCACCTTTCCGGGCGGCTTAGATACGTTCGTGGCACGCATGAATGCACGCGCCCATGCTTTAGGGATGTCTGACACCCGGTATGTGGAGCCGACAGGTTTGTCCAGTCGCAACCAGTCAAGTGCCAACGACTTAGCTGTGTTGGTGGGGGCTGCTTACAAAGAACCAGTTTTGCGCGAGTTGTCGACTTCACCTGGACGAGAGATTGAAGTGGGCAGCCGCACACTTCAATACAACAACACCAACCGCTTGGTGAAAAGTCCTCAGTGGGACATCGGTTTGCAAAAGACGGGCTATATCTCGGAAGCCGGGCAATGCTTGGTCATGCAGGCACAAGTTGCAGGGCGAAAGTTGATCATGGTGTTTTTGGATTCGGCCGGTAAACTCAGTCGCATTGCCGATGCAGAGCGCGTCCGTCGTTGGGTGGAGAAGTCTCCTGCGGTGTCAGCGAGCAAGCATTCAGTGCTGGCGGATCGCCTGCCGGGTTGAGTGGGTAGTGCACATCATTAAAAAAGGCCTCTTCCGAGGCCTTTTTGACGTCCAGTGGCGCTCTGTCTCAATGACCTTCGTGATGCCCTAGGGTTTTGGAAATTTCATGTGCAGTGGCTTGTAGCTTGGGCAGCCAACTTTCATCCAAACGATCGGCCGGTGCGGAGATTGACAAACCAGCCAGTAATTTGCCTTGGTCATCGTAAATGGCTGCCGCAATGCAGCGCACGCCCAATTCCAGCTCTTCGTTGTCACGGGCAATGCCGTATTGCTTCACGCGCGCCAGTTCTCTCTCGAGCACTTGTAGTTGCGTGATGCTATTGCGTGTCTGGCCCACCAGGCCCGTGCGGGTGGCATAAGAGCGAACACGCAGGGGATCATCTGCCGCCAAAAAAAGCTTGCCAACCGAGGTCAAGTGCAAGGGCGCACGCCCACCAATGGCGCGGACCACCTGCATCCCAGAACGCTCACTGTAGGCGCGTTCGATGTACACAATTTCATCGCCTTGGCGCATGCTGAGGTTGACCGGCTGTTGAATGAGTTTGTGCAAATCACGCATGGGAGTCATCGCCGCATCTCGGACATTCAGGCGGCCTTTGACTAAATTGCCCAGCTCAAGAAGACGCATACCCAAGCGGTAGTTGCCCGCTTCTGGTCGGTCTACAAAGCGGCCAGTGGCCAGGTCATTGAGAATTCGGTGTGCGGTCGATGGGTGCAGGCCTGTTTTTTCGCTGATCTCTTTGAGGGAGATGGCTTCTTCACGCGAGGCGAGGACATCGATCAGTGAGAACATACGCTCAATGACCTGGATCGTGGGTGTTGGCGCGAGTGCAGGGTCTTTTTTCATGGTGTCTGTGAGCAGTCTTGAAATTTTACACTGTGAAAAAAGAAGATTTTCATGTCCATGCTTGCCATTCGCCTTGCACCCGTACTTCACAAGGTCTGAACCGGGATTTGTAGTTCATTTTGGGGCTGTTTTCGATCCAGTAACCCAAATAGACATAAGGCAGCTGAAGAGAGGCTGCTTGTTGTATTTGCCACATGACACCGTAAACGCCATAGCTGGCGTTGTCTTCAGGCTCATAAAAAGTGTACACCGCAGAAAGGCCGTGGTTCAACACATCCACGATGCTGATCATCTTCAAACTGCCCAAGTGGCCATCTGTGGAAGGCGAACGAAACTCGACGATGCGGGAATTGACACGACTTTGAAGCAAAAATTGCTTGTACTGGTCAACGCTGTCATGGTCCATGCCTCCGCCGGGGTGACGTAGTGTCTGGTAGCGCAGGTAGAGTGCGTAATGCTCCGGGTCGAATTTCAGGTCGAGTACCCGAACGTCGAGGTCTTTGTGGGCGCGCCATGCCCGGCGCTGACTGCGATCGGCTTTGAAGTCCTGCACTTTGACACGCAGCGGCTGGCAGGCGTGGCAACCGTCGCAGTAAGGGCGGTAAGTGAACATGCCGCTGCGGCGAAAGCCTTGTTCAACGAGGTCAGAATAGACCTCATTTTGAATCAGGTGGCTGGGTGTGGCGACTTGGGATCGTGCCGCACGATGGGGCAAATAGCTGCACTCGTAGGTCGCCGTGGCATAAAACTGAAGAGCCTGGATCGGGAGATCTTGAAGATGGGTCACAACGTGGTGTCCAAAGCCGTCAACGCTGGCCAGTATAAAGTTTGCTCGGCCCAGTCGATGGGCTGCATGTGCCTTGCTTGCTGAATCCACGTCAAAAATTCTGTGCGTGGAATTTCTTGAGCCCCCAACGAGGCCAAGTGCCGGGTGTTTTGTTGGCAATCGATCATGGTGATGCCGTGCGCCAAACACACACTCACCAAACTGGCCAGAGCCATTTTGGAGCCATCGGTGATCGTGGTGAACATGGATTCACCAAAGACGGTATGACCCATGGCGACGAAATAAAGACCTGCTACCAATTCGCCATCCAGCCAGACCTCAGCACTGTGCGCGAAGCCAGCACGGTGCAGGTCTTCATAAGCCTTCACCATGGCGGGAACAATCCAAGTGCCGTTTTGTCCGGGTCTAGGAGACTCGCTGCAGCGGCGCATGACTTCGCTGAAGTCTCGGTCAAAGCTCAGCGAAAACCCAGGGTGGCGCGCCCAGCGTTTCAGGGTTTGGCGCAAGGAGCGGTGAAAACGAAAATGGCGGGTGTGCAACACCATTCGAGGATCTGGACTCCACCACAACACGGGCTGTCCTGTACTGAACCACGGAAAAATACCTTGGCTATAGGCCTCAATGAGGCGGGTGGCAGACAGGTCATGCCCGGCTGCCAACAAGCCGGGAGCAGGGGAACTTGTATCCCAAGCCATTTTGGGGTTGGGCAAGGGTTCATCGGCTTGAAGCCAGATCAGTTCGGGCATCTTGGAGGCGCTTGGCATATTGGCATTACACAATAAATGGCTCGCGTGACTGATGGTCTTGGCCAATGCGTTGCAGTTTTTCGGTTTATCCTTGAAAAATTCGCTTCAGCTCGAAGCGGCTTGTTCATCGTTTCAAGGCCAGAGCGCACACCATGAATTCTTTTTCTCACAGTTGGATTCAGCCAGACTGGCCTGCCCATCCTCGAGTTCGAGCCGTCATGACAGACCGCAGTGGCGGTATCTCCAGCGCACCATGGGACAGTATGAATTTGGGTGATCATGTGGGGGATCACCTGCCGAACGTGCATGTCAATCGTCAGCGACTGCAGGACGCGATCGGTGTTCGGCCTGTTTTCCTGAAGCAAGTGCATGGGGTCGATGCGATGGTGCTGGATGCATCCAGCCGTGATGGCGTGCTGGCCGATGCGTGCTTGACCACGGGGACAGATGCTGCGTGCACCATCATGGTGGCCGATTGTTTACCCGTTTTGATGTGTGATGCATCGGGTCGTTGGGTGGCTGCGGCACATGCCGGTTGGCGTGGATTGGCGGGCGTGAATGGCGTGGGGGTGCTCGAGAGTTTGTTGACGACCTCGTGTTTGTCGCGTGCAGCTCGTCAGGATGTGTTGGTCTGGTTGGGGCCTTGCATTGGGCCTCAGGCCTTTGAAGTCGGCTCAGAAGTCATGGCGGCCTTTTGCGTGGATGACTCGCACGCAGCCCACTTTTTCACGCCTGCGGGACATGGAAAATGGCGGGCAGATTTGCCCGGCTTGGCGAGGTGGAGACTGCGTCGCATGGGACTAGAGCGTGTGTACGGCAACGACAGCACACCGGATTGGTGTACTTATTCTCAGAATTCAAGATTTTTTTCCCACCGCCGTGACGGACGTGTCCTCGGTCAGTCCGGGCGCATGGCCGCCTGCATCTGGCTCGTCGATTGACTTTGGGGGCGGCAGAACTTGGCCTGCTGCAGACTCCTCCTCCCGCCGCTTGGCCTTGCGCCGTAAAGGGGTTCCCATCAAATAGGCCACCAAAGACATGGGCACCACGCCATACAGCAAGAATGTGATGACGGCACCCATCACGGTTCCCTGTGTACTGAATGCCTCGGCCAAGGCCATGAGCAGGGTGACATACAGCCAGGCCAAAAGAATCAGATACATTTTTTGTCTTTGTAATTTAGGTGACATCAAATTGACAGATACTGAACGCAGTCAGATCAGAAAAACAATTTAACAGGAGACAAGGCATGAGTGCTTCCACGCCAGAGTTCTGGGCCCAAATGAGCGAGGGCTTTCAGCAAAGTCTGTCCAAAAGCTGGGGCCAAGCCATGCAGCATTTTCAAACCATCGATTTGGGGGGGCTCAAGCCCGGTGTCGATCCGGCAGCGCCACAGCTCAAATTTTCACCTGAAAAGCTCGAGAACCTGCAAGGCCAATACTTCAAAGACGCTTCGGATTTGTGGAACCAGAGCTTGCACAACAGCTTGCAGGTCAAGGACCGCCGTTTTTCGGGTGAGGCGTGGGCCTCTAACCCTGTGGCTGCTTTCAATGCAGCCACCTATCTGCTCAATGCCCGAACCCTGATGGGCCTGGCCGACGCGGTGGATGCCGACGAAAAAACCCGCACCCGCATCCGATTTGCCATCGAGCAGTGGGTGGCTGCTGCTGCGCCCAGTAACTTTTTGGCCTTCAATGCCGAGGCGCAAAAGAAAGCCATTGAAACCAAAGGTGAGAGCATTGCCAAGGGTGTTAAAAACCTGATGCACGACATGCAGCAAGGCCATGTCTCCATGACCGACGAGAGCCTGTTTGAAGTGGGCAAGAACGTGGCCACGACCGAAGGTGCGGTGGTCTTTGAGAACGAGTTTTTCCAGCTCATCGAGTACAAACCGCTGACCGCCAAGGTCTACGAAAAGCCGTTTTTGCTGGTGCCCCCATGCATCAACAAGTTCTACATCCTCGATCTGCAGCCTGAAAATTCGCTCATCCGCTACGCCGTGAGCCAAGGCCACCGCACCTTTGTGGTCAGCTGGCGCAACCCCGACGAGTCGATGGCCAACAAGACTTGGGACGACTACATCGAGCATGCCGCCATCCAGGCGATCACCACTGTGCAGGACATCACGGGCGCACCCAAGATCAACGCTTTGGGCTTTTGCGTGGGCGGCACCATCTTGTCCACCGCGTTGGCCGTGTTGGCTGCGCGCGGCGAAAAGCCCGTGGCCAGCGCCACGTTCTTGACCACGCTGATCAATTTCACCGACACCGGCATTCTCGATGTGTTCATCGACGACAACTTCGTCAAGTTCCGCGAGCAGCAAATGGGTAAAGGTGGTTTGCTCAAGGGGCAGGATTTGGCCTCCACATTCAGCTTCTTGCGCCCCAATGATCTGGTCTGGAACTATGTGGTGGGCAACTACCTCAAGGGTGAAACCCCTCCACCGTTTGACCTGCTCTACTGGAACAGCGATTCGACCAACTTGCCCGGCCCGTTTTACGCTTGGTACCTGCGCAACACCTACCTCGAAAACAACCTGGTCAAGCCCGGCAAGGTCTCTGTGTGCGGCGAAAGCATCGACCTGGGCAAGGTGGATTTGCCGGTGTACATCTATGGCTCGCGAGAAGACCACATCGTGCCCATCGGGGGGGCCTATGCCAGCACGCAGGTGTTGCCGGGCAAAAAACGCTTTGTCATGGGCGCATCGGGCCACATTGCGGGCGTGATCAATCCGCCTGCAGCCAAAAAGCGCAGCCATTGGATCAGCGACGCCAGCAAATTCCCCGCCGATGTGAACGACTGGATTGCCGGATCGAAAGAGATGCCCGGCAGCTGGTGGATCGACTGGTCCGATTGGCTCAAAGGCCATGCGGGCAAGCAAGTTGCAGCGCCCAAAACCTATGGCAAAGCCAGCAAATTCAAAGCCATCGAAACGGCTCCGGGCCGTTACGTCAAGGCCAAGGCCTGATCAGATTTTTTATTGGAGACAAAAATGGAAGACATCGTCATCGTTGCAGCCGCACGCACCGCCGTGGGCAAATTTGGCGGCTCGCTCGCCAAAACGCCAGCCACCGAGCTGGGCAGCATCGTCATCAAGAGCTTGCTCGAGCGCAGCGGCTTGCCCGTGGATGCCATTGGTGAAGTCATCATGGGCCAGGTGCTGGCTGCAGGCGTGGGCCAAAACCCCGCCCGCCAAGCCATGATGAAAGCCGGTGTGGCCAAAGAAACCCCGGCACTGACCATCAACGCCGTGTGCGGCTCGGGCCTCAAGGCCGTGATGCTGGCTGCGCAAGCCGTCGCCTGGGGCGACAGCGAGATCGTGATCGCCGGTGGTCAGGAAAACATGAGCGCCAGCCCCCACGTTTTGAATGGCAGCCGCGACGGCCAGCGCATGGGTGACTGGAAGATGACCGACACCATGATCGTGGACGGTCTGTGGGACGTGTACAACCAGTACCACATGGGCATCACCGCCGAAAACGTGGCCAAGGCACACGGTATCACCCGCGAGATGCAAGACGCCCTGGCGGCAGGCAGCCAGCGCAAGGCGGCTGCCGCGCAAGAAGCCGGCAAGTTCAAGGACGAAATCGTTGACGTGTTGATTCCTCAGCGCAAGGGCGACGCGCTGGTCTTCAACACCGACGAATTCATCAACAAAAAAACCAGCCAAGAAGTGCTGGCCGGTCTGCGCCCCGCGTTTGACAAGGCCGGTAGTGTGACCGCAGGCAATGCTTCGGGCATCAACGACGGCGCTGCCGCCGTGATGGTCATGACCGCCAAGAAAGCCGCCGCTTTGGGCCTCAAGCCCTTGGCCCGCATTGCTGCTTTTGGCACCAGCGGTCTGGACCCTGCACACATGGGGATGGGCCCCGTGCCTGCGTCGCAAAAGGCGCTGGCCCGTGCGGGCTGGAAAGCCCAAGACGTGGACCTGTTCGAGTTGAACGAAGCCTTCGCTGCACAAGCTTGCGCCGTGAACCAAGCGCTCGACATTGATCCCGCCAAAGTCAACGTCAACGGCGGTGCGATCGCCATCGGTCACCCCATCGGTGCGTCCGGTTGCCGCATTTTGGTGACCCTGCTGCATGAAATGCAGCGCAGCAATGCCCAAAA
>JAGNVG010000148.1 GCA_017986605.1 Limnohabitans sp. | reverse complement strand
GCGACCCAATCGAGCGAGGGGCTGTGCACGATGCAGCGTTGGGTCAGGTCGGCGTTGAGGGTGATGTGTTCGGTGGTCATGAGCGTTCAGGCGTGGGAGGCGTTCAGGTTTTCAGCAGCACCGGCTCGATGGCATCGCCTTGCACCGTGATGCGGCCGATGATGGTGGTGTGCACGTAGCCTGCGGCTTGCAAAGCCTGCACGCAGGCCGCCGCTTGCGCTGCAGGCACGCTGGCCAGCAAGCCACCTGCGGTTTGCGGGTCAAACAGCAGCGGGTAACGTGGGTCGCCCACGAACTCGTCGGCATTGCGCAGCGCGCGGCGCAGGCGCACATTGGCGGCCTGCAACGAGCTGACGATGCCCGCCTTGACGCAGTCGACTGCGCCGTCCAGCAGGGGCAGGGCGCTCATGTTCAGCTCGGCATCCACACCTGAAGGTCGAGTCATCTCGATCAAGTGGCCGAGCAAACCAAAGCCGGTCAGGTCGGTGCAGGCAGTGGCTCCATGCGCTTGCAAAATTTGGGCCCCCACTTGGTTGGACTGCAACATCGATTGCAGCGCGGCATCGATCCAGCGGCCCTTGGCGGCGTGGCGGGCATGCGCCGCAAACAGGGTGCCGGTGCCGATGGGTTTGGTCAGCAACAGCACATCGCCTGCTTGCATGCCGCCCTTGCGCATCACGCTGTCCATCTTCTCGTCGATCAGGCCGTTGATGGCAAAGCCCAGGGCCAGCTCGGCACCTTCGCCCGTGTGACCACCCACCAAGGCGCAGCCTGCGGCATTGAGCACTTCGATGGCGCCGCCCATCATCTGCGTCAGCAGGTCTTCGACTTTGCTCTCCAGACCGGGTGGCACTGTGACCACAGCGGTGGCCGTTTGGGCCTCAGCCCCCATCGCAAAAATATCGCCCAGCGCGTGGTTCGCCGCCACTTTGCCAAACAGATAGGGGTCATCGATGAAGGCCCGGAAAAAGTCCACGGTTTGCACCACGGCCATGCCCGGCGGCACACGCACCACAGCCGCATCGTCAGGCGAATGCAGGCCGATCAGCACATCTGGTCGTGCCACCGGCTTCAAGTGCTCCAAGGCGCGCGACAAAATAGTGGCCCCGACTTTGGCCCCGCAGCCACCGCAACGCATGGCGATGGCCGAGATGGCTTGCTGGGACTCTTCTGCGCTCAATGACAAGTGAGTGGTTGGCGCTTTGCCCTGAGCTCGGATGTCTTTCAACAACTGGCCCATGGACTGGATCGCGGTTCTGACGTGTGCGCCCGGGCGGCTGGTGTCCATGACCGGCAAATCGGTGAAGCGGCGCATGAAGTGGCGGTCAATGCGGTCTTTCCAGTGCCAGACCCAATCGCCTGCAAAACCCAAGGCACCGCGCGACGCCACGGCGTAGCGGTTGCCTGTTGAAATCAAAGCCAGCCAATGGCGTTGTGGCTTGTAGGTGATCAGACCCTGGCCACGCAAGCTTCGGCGCAAATTTTCGGTCAGGGGTTTGCCCATGCGCACGGCAAACACGCCCGCTTTTTCGAGTGGGCGGTCTATAAAAGAAGCGATGTCCCCGGCCGCAAACACCAGTGGATCGTTGACCGTTTGCAGTTGTGCATTGACTTGGATGAAGCCTTGCGCATCCAGCGCCAAGCCGGTGCTTTGCAACCATGCGGGGCCACCGGCTTGGGTGACCCACATGGTTTCATCGGCGTCGTGCGTGCGGCCATTTTTGGTGTGCAGACAGCCGGGTGAGACTTGCACCACCTCGGCCTGTGTGTGCACTTCGATGTTGCGCTCACTCAGCACCTTGGCAAAACGTGCACGCACGCCCGGGTTGTGTGTCGGCAAGATCGTGTCAGCCGCGGTCAGCAACACGAACTGGAGATCTTCGGGGTTGCGCCCCAGCGCTTTGAGTTCGTTGCGCAAGCGGTATTGCATGGACAACACCAATTCCACGCCGCCCGCGCCACCGCCCACCACCGCAATCGTCATGCGGCCACGGTGCGAGGGCCACTGCCGCGCTTTGTCGAGCAGGGCCAGCCAGCGCTGGTTGAACTGCGCAATGGGCTTGACCGGCACGGCCAGGGTTTGCGCACCTTCGACTTGCTGCATTTGCGGGGTCGAGCCGATGTTGATCGAGAGCACGTCATAAGCCACTGCCGGGCGGTTGCGGCAGATGACCTTTTTGTTTTGGCGGTCGATGCTCACCACCGCATCGTGGTACAGCCGCGCACCGGCAAAGGCGCACAGGCGGCCCAAGTCGATGTGCACTTCGTCAAAGCTGTAGTGCCCCGAGATGTAGCCCGGCAGCATGCCCGAGTAAGGCGTGTCGATGTCGGTGCAGATGACGGTGATGCGCACACCGGGTTCGGGGTTCATGGCGAACATGCGCAGCACGCCCACATGGCTGTGGCCGCCGCCGACCAGCACCAGGTCGCGCAGCACGGGTTGATTGGAAGATTGCATCAAGGTGTCCAGAGGTCTTGCACCCATTGGTGCAAGGCAGTGCGTTCGGCCTGCGGTTCAAACAAATGTGCGCGCGATGCGCACTGATGGCTCAAGTGTGCCATCAGCGGGTTCTGATGGGTGTGGACACGGCAGCGCAGCAGCAAATCCACCAAGCCCGGTGCATCACCGGCCTCGAAAAGACCCTCGTAGTCCTCTCCCAAAAGACCCAGGTTGCCATCGATGCGTGAAGCCAACACGGGCGTGCCGCTGCAAATCGCCTCCATCAGAACATGAGCGCCGCCTTCCAGTCGGCTGGTGTGCACCAGCAGGTGGGCGCGTTGAATGCGTTGCAGGGTTTCACGGTGTGACAGCGCACCCAACCAGCGGTAATGGGGACATCGCGCTTGTGTGGCCCGTGCCGCCTGCCCCAAGGTCGGATCGAGCGGCGCACCAATGTGGTCGATCAGGATGCCGCTGCCCGGGCACAGCAGACGCGCTGTTTCCATCAATGTGCGCGGATCTTTTTCATCGCGCAAATGCCCCACCATGACGATGCGCAGATGCCGGGTGGTTTTGGGTAAGGTCTGACGGGTGCTGCTGGATTGGTAAATCACCCGGGTTTTTTCTTGGTGCTGGTGTGGCAAGGATTTGGGACCCAGCCCTTGCAGCACCACCAAGGACTTGGCCAAAGTCAAAGACCGTTGGGCATGTGGGTCGTGCGCAATGTCTCTGTACAAGTCGGTGCCGGTCAAGGCCAGACCCAATCCGCGTTGGCCATGCTGTGCGTACCAGGCTTGTACGGCCCCGGCCGAACGCCGGGCGTGCAGGGCCAGCATCACCTCGTCTTGCCTGGCTTGTGCATGGACGGCTGGGTTGTCGCCGGGCCATTGCCGCACGATCCGAACCTGGTGCGGGGCCAGCAAGCGTTGCCATCGGCGCGCCGTTTGCCAGTTGCCATTGTTGGCATCGGCCAAGGCGGGGCTGACGATGACCACACGGCGTTTTTGCATGGCCGGGTTATACCTGAATGGTTGTACCCGAGCGTTGCCCAGGGAAGCGCTTTGGGTGTCAGAGCTTGAAGCTCAGGGTCTGGCCGGAATGCTTGCTGGCCCGTGCTCTCATTTGGCCATCGAGCAATGCCCACCGCTGGTGGCTTGACCTGAGCCTGCCGCGATCAGTGGCGGTTCGTTGCGCAGGTCAACAGGGGCAGAAGTCTTGAAGTCCCAAGCCAAAAAGGCCGCCAAGCTCAGCCAGAAAACCGCTTGCAGTTGGTGCGTGGTGGTCATGCGGTCTCCTTCAGAACTGGTAATGGCGGCGCACGCGCACACCGATCAAGGTGCCTGCAAAGGCCATGGGCACCCAGATCCAGCCGTGCAGGCTGCCGGTGGAGATGCCGCTGAGCATGGCGCCGATGTTGCAGCCAAAGGCCAGGCGTGAGCTGTAACCCATGACAAAACCGGCCACCAAGCCAATCACCCATTGCTGCGTGGTGAGGGGTTTGCTGTCGGCAGGTGCCTTGGCCGACACCCACAGTGCGCCGCCCAAGATGCCGATGTTGGTGATGGTGGTCACGTCCATCAGCACGGTTTGGGTCAGGCGCTGCGCATTGCCCGCTTGTCCCCAGAAACCGTTGCCCGCAGGATCGAACAGACCCAGCGCCACCGCCCCTTTGGCGGCCCACAGGCCAAAGCCATAGACCACGCCCCAAGGTTGCCCCGCCAGCAGCAGGTTGATCGTGGCCAACACGGCCAGCGCCACGGCGCCCACCATCCAGCGCTTGTCGAACCAAGTCTGGCCTGCACCCACCCACAGGCGGGTGGCCACCAGCACAGCGGCCAAAAGGGCCAACGTCAGGCCCAAAGCGCCGCTGGTGCCCAGCTGGTCGGTCAGGCTGATGGGGGCCATTTGGCCCAGAGCCAGCCAGCTGTCCAGATGCACCGAGCCCAAAAAACTGCCCAGCGCAAACAGCGGCAAGATGCCCATGTTGAGCGGCACGCCCAAGCCTGCTTTGTACAAAGTGCCCGAGCCGCAGCCGTCGGCAATTTGCATGGTCAGGCCGAACACGAAGGCACCCACCAGCAAGCTCACGCTGGGTGGCCCCAAGGCAGCGTGCAGTTCAGAAAACTGACCCAGCAGTGGCAGCGCGGCCAGGCTGGCCAGCGTCAGCAGCAGCACTTGGCCGGCCACGCCTTGCGGGTTGCGTTGTTCGATGAGCTGACGCCAACCGGTGGTGAAGCCAAAGCGGGCCCCGGCCAAAGCCGCGCCCATGCCCACTCCGACGAGCAGCAGCACCGATTGGCGCACCGAGACTTCGAGGATCAGGAAGATGAAAAAAGCGGCCAGGATGGCCGCTAAAGGGAGTCGTTTCATGA
>JAGNVG010000044.1 GCA_017986605.1 Limnohabitans sp. | reverse complement strand
TACAAAGGCAAGGGCATCCGTTATTCGGATGAGAAGATCACGATCAAAGAGACTAAGAAGAAATAAGGAGCTGCATCATGTTGACCAAGAAAGAGCAGCGTCTCCGTCGTGCACGTCAAACACGCATTCGCATTGCACAGCAAGGCGTGGCCCGTTTGACCGTGAACCGCACCAACCTGCATATCTACGCCAGCGTTATCTCTGGCTGCGGTACCAAAGTGTTGGCCAGTGCATCCACAGCCGAAGCCGAAGTGCGCACGGCCCTGGGCGCTACAGGCAAAGGCGGCAATGCCGCTGCTGCCGCAGTCATTGGCAAGCGCATTGCTGAAAAAGCAAAAGCCGCTGGCGTTGAGAAGGTCGCCTTCGACCGCGCAGGTTTCGCTTACCACGGTCGTGTCAAGGCTTTGGCCGAAGCAGCCCGTGAAGCAGGTCTGCAGTTCTAAACGGATCGGAGTTACAAATGGCTAAATTTACAGCAAAACCGCAGAGCGACGGTCCTGAAGACGGTCTGCGCGAAAAGATGATTGCGGTCAACCGCGTGACCAAGGTGGTCAAGGGTGGCCGTATCTTGGGTTTCGCAGCGTTGACGGTGGTGGGTGATGGCGACGGTAAAGTCGGTATGGGCAAAGGCAAGTCAAAAGAAGTGCCTGCGGCTGTGCAAAAAGCGATGGAAGAAGCCCGTCGCAACCTGGCCAAAGTTCACCTCAAAAATGGCACTATTCACCATGCAGTGAACGGTCACCATGGCGCTGCCCGCGTCATGATGGCTCCAGCTCCTAAGGGTACCGGCATCATCGCTGGTGGTCCTATGCGTGCTGTGTTCGAAGTGGTGGGTATCACCGACATCGTGGCCAAGAGCCACGGTTCGTCCAACCCCTACAACATGGTTCGTGCCACTTTGGACGCTTTGTCCAATTGCACGACAGCTTCCAACGTGGCTGCCAAGCGTGGCAAGTCTGTTGAAGAGCTGTTCGGCTGAACCGGAGAACGAACATGACGACACAATCAACCGTGAAAGTCCAACTGGTTCGCAGCCCGATTGGCACCAAAGTTTCGCACCGCGCCACTGTTCGTGGCTTGGGTCTGCGCAAGCTCAACTCCGTGAGTGAGCTGCAGGACACACCCGCAGTGCGCGGCATGATCAACAAGATCAGCTATCTGGTCAAAGTTCTCTAAGAGGCCGATGATGGAACTCAATAGCATCAAGCCCGCAGAAGGCTCCAAGCACGCAGCACGTCGTGTTGGCCGTGGTATCGGTTCGGGTCTGGGTAAAACCGCCGGCCGTGGTCACAAAGGTCAGAAATCCCGTTCGGGTGGTTACCACAAGGTGGGTTTCGAAGGCGGTCAAATGCCTTTGCAGCGCCGTCTGCCCAAGCGTGGCTTCAAGTCGCATTTGCTCAAGTACAACGCAGAAATCACTTTGACAACCCTGGCCCGTTTGGACTTGGCTGAAGTCGATGTGTTGACTTTGAAGCAAGCTGGTCTGGTGTCGCAAATGGCCAAAGTGGTCAAAGTGATCAAGTCTGGTGAGCTCGCAAAAGCTGTCAAATTGACAGGTATTGGTGCGACAGCAGGTGCCAAAGCAGCGATTGAAGCTGCTGGTGGCTCCGTAGCCTAAATGTTGACAAAAGTCGAGAAGCATCGTGGCAACCAGCGCTAATCAGACAGCTAAAGCAGGCAAGTTCGGCGACCTCCGTCGTCGGCTGGTCTTCTTGCTGCTCGCGCTGGTCGTTTACCGTGCTGGCGCGCACATTCCTGTCCCGGGTATTGATCCTGAGCAACTGAAGCAGTTGTTTAACGGACAACAAGGCGGCATCCTGAGCTTGTTCAACATGTTCTCGGGCGGTGCTTTGTCGCGGTTTACCGTGTTCGCCTTGGGCATCATGCCTTACATCTCTGCATCCATCGTGATGCAATTGCTGACGTACGTTCTTCCTGCTTTTGAGCAAATGAAGAAAGAAGGCGAAGCAGGGCGTCGCAAAATCACCCAATACACGCGTTTTGGCGCATTGGGCTTGGCGGTGTTTCAGTCTTTGGGTATTGCTGTTGCGTTGGAAGCTTCTGCAGGCTTGGTGATCAATCCTGGATTCGGTTTCCGTATGACTGCGGTGGTTAGTTTGACTGCTGGAACGATGTTCCTGATGTGGTTGGGCGAACAAATTACAGAGCGTGGCCTCGGGAATGGTATTTCCATCCTGATTTTTGCAGGTATTGCTGCAGGTTTGCCGAGTGCATTGGGTGGGCTGTTTGAGCTCGTGCGCACAGGTGCCATGAATCCACTGGTGTCAATTCTGATCATCGCTGTGGTTGTTCTGGTGACTTATTTTGTGGTGTTCGTTGAACGCGGTCAGCGCAAGATATTGGTCAACTATGCACGCCGTCAGGTGGGTAACAAAGTTTATGGTGGCCAGTCTTCGCACTTGCCATTGAAGTTGAACATGGCCGGTGTGATTCCTCCCATTTTTGCTTCATCGATCATTTTGTTGCCGGCGACAGTGATCAATTGGTTCAGTTCTGGTGAAACAGACAGCGTGGTTGTTCGTTTCTTCAAAGATGTTTCAAGCAGCTTGACACCAGGTCAACCGATCTATGTCATGTTGTATGCAGCAGCCATTGTGTTTTTCTGCTTTTTTTACACAGCATTGGTTTTCAACAGCCGTGAAACAGCAGATAACCTCAAGAAGAGTGGCGCGTTCATTCCCGGCATTCGCCCAGGTGATCAAACCGCTCGCTACATCGACAAGATCTTGCTGCGTTTGACCATGGCTGGTGCTGCATACATCACGTTTGTTTGTTTGCTGCCTGAGTTCTTGATTCTGAAATATAATGTTCCGTTTTACTTTGGTGGCACATCGTTGCTCATCATTGTGGTCGTGACCATGGATTTCATGGCGCAAGTACAAAATTATTTGATGTCACAACAGTACGACTCGCTTCTAAAGAAAGCCAGTTTCAAGTCCTGATCGTTTTGCAAGACTTTAATCTTGCAGCAACAAAGGTCTGAGAAGTTGTCTGTTGTGATGGTGTGTTGAAAGGTAGGGCGGTAAAGCCTGATTTCAACCAGATTGTTTCGGTAAAGAATCCCCGCGCTTTGGTGTGGGGCCACAAATTTCACCTGGTCTGAAAAAGTCCGGGTAACGATGAGTTTTAGGAGAAAACCATGAGAGTTTCGGCTTCGGTGAAAAAAATTTGCCGCAACTGCAAAATCATTCGCCGTAAAGGCGTTGTTCGTGTGATCTGCACAGATCCACGTCACAAGCAGCGTCAAGGCTGATTGAATTAGTTTTAGAGGACGAAAATGGCACGTATCGCTGGCATCAACATTCCGCCGCACAAACATGCTGAGATTGGCTTGACCGCCATCTTCGGTATTGGTCGCACCCGCGCTCGACAAATTTGCGAGGCCTCCGGCATCGCTTATTCCAAAAAGATCAAAGATCTGACGGACGCTGATCTCGAGAAAATTCGCGATCAAATCGCAGCTTTCACCATCGAAGGTGATCTGCGCCGCGAAACCACCATGAACATCAAGCGTTTGATGGACATTGGTTGCTATCGTGGTTTCCGTCACCGTCGCGGTTTGCCCATGCGCGGCCAGCGTACACGTACCAATGCACGTACTCGTAAGGGTCCGCGCAAAGGTGCAGCGGCTCTGAAGAAATAAGCAGGATTGAGAGACCACTATGGCTAAAGCACAATCAAGCAGCGCATCGCAACGCGTTCGTAAAAAAGTCCGCAAGAACATTGCTGACGGCATTGCACACGTTCACGCTTCTTTCAACAACACCATCATCACGATCACCGATCGTCAAGGCAACGCCTTGTCGTGGGCTTCATCGGGTGGCCAAGGCTTCAAAGGTTCGCGTAAATCGACACCTTTCGCCGCACAGGTCGCCTCCGAAGTCGCTGGTCGTGCAGCACAAGAACAAGGCATCAAAAACCTGGACGTCGAAATCAAGGGCCCCGGTCCTGGTCGCGAGTCTTCGGTTCGTGCCCTGGGTGCATTGGGTATCCGCATTACATCCATCGCTGATGTGACACCCGTTCCGCACAACGGCTGCCGCCCTCAAAAGCGCCGTCGTATCTAATTACCAACCAAGCCCACCGCCAGGCCATGCTTGCATCGCCTGGCTCCCGCATTTTTGATGCGGCAGATGCATAAAAGGATTTCAAGTGGCACGTTACCTCGGCCCCAAGGCCAAACTTTCTCGCCGTGAAGGCACCGATTTGTTCCTGAAGAGCGCACGTCGCTCCATCGCGGACAAGTCTAAATTTGACACCAAGCCTGGCCAGCACGGCCGCACTTCGGGTCAACGCACTTCGGACTACGGTCTGCAATTGCGCGAAAAGCAAAAAGTCAAGCGCATGTACGGCGTGTTGGAGAAGCAGTTCCGCCGCTATTTCGCTGAAGCCGATCGCCGCAAAGGCAACACAGGTTCCAACTTGTTGGGCTTGCTCGAGTGCCGTCTGGACAACGTTGTTTACCGCATGGGCTTTGGCTCTACTCGCGCTGAAGCACGCCAGATGGTGTCCCACAAAGCCATTACGGTGAACGGCCAATCCGTGAACATCCCCTCGTACCTGGTCAAGGCTGGTGACGTGATCGCTGTTCGTGAAAAGTCTAAAAAGCAAAACCGTGTGGTTGAAGCTTTGCAATTGGCTTTGCAAGTGGGTATGCCTGCTTGGGTCGAAGTCAACGCCGACAAGGCAGAAGGCACCTTCAAGAAGGTTCCTGATCGTGATGAATTCGCTGCTGACATCAACGAATCCTTGATCGTCGAACTGTACTCGCGTTAATTCTGAGTCGTTTCAATCGTTCCCGGGCTGTCTTTCTAAGCGGCACCGGGTGCTTCATCAGCCTTACCGGTGTAACGGACCGGGGGTATTGAGAGGAAGTCTGAATGCAAACCAATCTGTTGAAACCCAAAGCCATCCAAGTCGAGCAATTGGCCGCCAACCGTGCAAAAGTCACGTTGGAGCCTTTCGAGCGTGGCTATGGTCACACACTCGGTAACGCGCTGCGTCGTGTTTTGTTGTCTTCCATGGTCGGTTACTCCGCCACTGAAGTCACGATTGCCGGTGTCGTGCATGAGTATTCATCTATCGATGGTGTCCAAGAAGATGTGGTCAACATCCTGTTGAACCTCAAAGGTGTGGTTTTCAAACTGCACAACCGTGACGAAGTGACACTGAGTTTGCGCAAAGACGGTGAAGGTGCCGTGACTGCCGCTGACATCCAGACACCTCACGATGTTGAAATCATCAACCCTGAACACGTCATTGCTAATTTGTCGCACGGCGGCAAACTGGACATGCAGATCAAGGTCGAAAAAGGTCGTGGCTATGTGCCCGGCAGCATGCGTCGCTTTGCTGACGAGCCAACCAAAGCCTTGGGCCGCATTGTTCTGGATGCGTCTTTTTCACCGGTAAAGCGCGTGAGCTACACCGTTGAAAGCGCTCGTGTTGAGCAACGTACCGATTTGGACAAGCTGGTCATTGAAATCGAAACCAACGGTGCCATCACCGCTGAAGATGCTGTGCGTTCTTCGGCCAAGATCTTGGTTGAGCAATTGGCTGTCTTCGCACAGCTTGAAGGCAGCGAATTGTCTGCGTTCAATGAACCAGCTCAGCGCGGTGGTGCAGGCAGTTTCGATCCGATCCTGTTGCGTCCCGTGGATGAGCTCGAACTCACGGTTCGTTCGGCCAACTGCCTCAAAGCAGAAAACATTTACTACATCGGTGACCTCATCCAGCGTACCGAGAATGAGTTGCTCAAGACCCCTAACCTGGGTCGCAAGTCACTCAACGAAATCAAGGAAGTCTTGGCTTCCCGCGGTTTGACTTTGGGCATGAAGCTCGAAGCTTGGCCACCAGCTGGTCTGGAAAAGCGATAATACAAAGTTCCCGGAATACCCGGGGTGTGCACGGGCAGTACCTGATACGGCTGCCTGTTTAATAAAGAAAGGTAAGCACCATGCGTCACGGACACGGCCTCCGCAAACTTAACCGCACCAGCGAGCACCGCCTCGCCATGCTGCGTAACATGATGAACTCGCTCATTGAGCACGAAGTCATCAAAACCACACTCCCTAAAGCCAAAGAGCTGCGTCGTGTCATTGAGCCGATGATCACTTTGGCCAAAGAAGACAGCTTGTCCAACAAGCGTTTGGCATTCAATCGCCTGCGTGACCGTGACAGCGTCGTCAAATTGTTTGCCGATCTGGGGCCTCGTTTCGCCAAGCGTCCTGGTGGTTACACACGTATCCTGAAAATGGGTTACCGCGTGGGTGACAATGCACCAATGGCATTGGTTGAATTGGTTGATCGTGCTGATTCTTCTGCCGAACAAGCAGCAGAGTAAGGTATAATTCAAAGATACCGCGGGGTGGAGCAGTCTGGTAGCTCGTTGGGCTCATAACCCAAAGGTCGTTGGTTCAAATCCGGCCCCCGCAACCAAATTTCAACTTCGGTTGAATATCAAAAAACCCTCTTCGGAGGGTTTTTTCGTTTCTGAGCTTCTTTTTTAGCTCGAAAGGGGAAGGCGAGTGAGCAGGCCTTCCAAGGCATGGGAGACAGTTGCTTGCCTGACTTGGTGGCGGTTGCCTTCAAAGCATTGGATGGCTGTCGTGACTGCACCATTGACGCACCAGCCGAACCAAACGGTTCCCACAGGTTTTTCAGGGCTACCACCACTCGGTCCAGCCACACCTGTGACTGCGACAGACACTTGCGCTTTGGACCTGTAAAACGCACCGATGGCCATGGCGTGAGCCACCGACTCGCTGACGGCTCCCTGGCGAGCGATTAATTCAGCAGGTACGCCCAGCATTTCTGATTTGGCCTCATTGGAGTAGGTGACAAATCCACGCTCGAACCAGGCACTGGACCCCGCTAAGTCCGTGCAGCAGGCCGCAATCAGGCCGCCTGTGCAGCTTTCTGCCGTGGTCATTTGCCAGTGAAGTACGTTTAAGCGCTCGGCCAGTTTTATGGGCCAATCCGACATCAGATCCACCTCCACAAAGCCAGCACAAGCAAGGTACAGAACGCAGCCACCAAATCATCAAAGATGATGCCGAATCCACCGCGCCAGCCGAAGCCTTTGAACAGCTGATCGGCCCATGCTACAGGCCCAGGCTTGGCGGCATCGAAAAAACGAAACAGGGCGAAGGCGGTCAATTGCCCCCAGAAGTTGGTTGGCATGAGCAGAAACAAAATCAGCCACATGGCCACAATCTCGTCAAAAACAATGGCACCAGGATCGCTGACCCCCATGTGCCGCGCGGTGACAATGCATGCCCACCAACCCACGAGGAAGCTCGAAGCTATCAGCATGGCCTGTTGGGGCAATGAAAGGTGATGTTGCAGAAGAAGCCAAGACAGCCAGCCCCAAAGGCTGCCAACGGTCCCTGGTGCTTTGGGGGCTAAGCCCGAGCCAAGACCCAAAGCGATGGCGTGTGCAGGGTGAGCCAGCATGAATGCTGCGGTCGGTTTGATCGGGTGCCCCCGAGGACTGGAATCTAAAGGTGAATGGGCCATCGTCATGCAAAATGATCAAAAGAGCGAAACTGTGAATGCACAGCCTGCCCTTGTGAATCCACTAAAACCAGTGTCGGTGTCGCGGTGATGCGACCAATTCGAATGACGCGCGTCCCCGATGCATGTGCTGCAGCATAAACGCTGGCGGACGCTGAGGGGGGGGCACAAAAAACCAATTCGTAGTCATCCCCGCCAGATAGCACGCAGGTCTGGGTCAGGTCAGGAGGGCAGGACCAGAGCTGTGTGGTTTGCATGAGAGCGGGTGTGACAGACAGGTCAATTTCGGCGCCCACATGGCTGGCTTTGAGGATGTGCCCCAGATCGCCAAGCAAACCATCGCTGATGTCGGCCATTGCGTGTGCAATACCGCGCAGGGCAATGCCCAGAGCCACGCGGGGGGAGGGCATCTCCATGCGCAGACGTGCTGCATCGAATACCGCTTGCGGCAAGCTGATTGCGCCGCGAAAAGCTTCCAGTGCCAAGCGTGCATCACCCAAATGACCGCTCACGTACAAGTCATCGCCCGCTTGGGCACCGCTACGCAAAATGGATTGCCCTTGTGGGAGCTCTCCCATCACCGTGATCGCAATGTTCAAGGGGCCTTGTGTGGTGTCGCCGCCGATCAGCTCGCAGCCATGCGCATCGGCCAATTGAAACAGGCCTTGCGAAAAACCAGACAGCCAGCTTTCGTCCGCCCGGGGCAAGGACAAAGACAACAAGAAGGCTTGAGGCGTGGCGCCGCAAGCGGCCAGATCGCTCAAATTCACAGCCAGCGCTTTGTGGCCTAGCCGAGCTGGCTCAACAGTCGATAAAAAGTGCCGACCTTCGACGAGCATGTCGGCAGAGAAAGCCAATTGATGACCGGCACGAGGTGACCACACCGCGCAGTCATCCCCAATGCCCACATCCGCTCTAAGAGGCGGGCGCTTGAAAAAACGTTCAATCAGGTCAAATTCACCCATGACCAAGAGCTTAACCGCAAGGCGGTATCAATGAAGAGTTCGACCTGTCAGGCCTGAGCCAGAAGATTCGAGCACCAAAGTGGAGATAAGGGCATCAAAACGATGCCCATCTTCGGCGACAAAGAAGTAGCTGCCGTGCATGGTGCCGCTGGGCGCCTGCAAGCGACAGCCACTGGTGTATTGAAAAGACTCGCCCGGACGCAGCAGGGGTTGCTGACCCACAACCCCCAAACCTTTGACCTCATGGGTGTGGCCGCTTTCGTCCTGAATGACCCAATGCCTTGAAATCAGTTGCGCCGCGACCGTACCGGTGTTGGTCACGGTGACGGTATACGCAAAAGCAAAAACTTGTTGAAGCCGATTGCTCTGGTCAGCCACGTATTCGGGCTGCACATCAATTTGAACGTTGTAAGAAGACATTTGCGCATGTTAACTGCGACAATTCAGGCATGACGACGACCTACAGAATTGCCCCTTCTATCCTCTCTGCTGACTTTGCACGCTTGGGCGAAGAAGTCAAAAGCGTCATCGACGCGGGAGCTGATTGGATTCATTTTGACGTGATGGACAACCATTACGTGCCCAACCTCACATTTGGCCCGATGATTTGCCAAGCCCTCAAGCCGCATGCCAAAACGGCTTCCGGGGTGGCGGTTCCGATCGATGTGCATTTGATGATTTCACCTGTGGATGCATTGGCAGTCTCTTTTGCCGAGGCGGGGGCTGATTTGATCAGTTTTCACCCCGATGCCAGCGGTCATGTACACCGCAGCATCCAGGCCATCAAAAGCAAGGGCGTGAAAGCCGGCCTCGTGTTCAATCCGGCCGAGTCGCTGGATGTGCTGGAGTGGACCCTCGACGAAATTGACTTGATTCTGATCATGAGCGTCAACCCCGGCTTTGGGGGGCAAAGCTTCATTGATTCAGCTTTGCGCAAAATTGAGCATGCACGCAAACTGATTGATGCGAGTGGACGCGACATCCGCCTCGAG
This sequence comes from Limnohabitans sp., assembly GCA_017986605.1. Classification (GTDB taxonomy): domain Bacteria; phylum Pseudomonadota; class Gammaproteobacteria; order Burkholderiales; family Burkholderiaceae_C; genus Limnohabitans_A. Next base: position 8,304 of record JAGNVG010000044.1, on the reverse strand, counting down.
GTGGACGGCGGGATTAAGGCGGACAACATCCGCCGTGTGGCCAACGCTGGTGCGGACACGTTTGTCGCAGGCAGTGCCATCTTTGGCAAACCTGATTACAAAGGGGTGATTGATCAGATGCGCGTGGCATTGGGTTGAGCATGACCTCTAACGCATCTGATCTCACGCAGGTCGAAGCGGTCATTTTTGACCTGGACGGCACCATGGTCCACACCTTGGGAGATTTCCAAGTGGCCTTGCACCGGACTATGGCCGATCTGGATTTGCCGCCGGTCTCCGACACCTTGATCGAGCAGACGATAGGCAAAGGTTCTGAACACCTGATTCGAACCTTGCTGGCCCACCAGATTGCACGGCCAGAGGTCAAGGGCTTGGGGCAAACCTGTCCTGCGCTCACGGTCGATGCCTTGTTTGAGCGGGCTTGGCAGCGTTACCAGCACCATTACCTGCAGATCAATGGACAGTTCGCCGATGTTTATCCCGGCGTGTTGACGGCGTTGCAGGCCTTTTCAGCCCAAGGCTTGCCCATGGCGTGCCTCACCAATAAGCCTTTGTCATTTGCTGAGGCATTGCTGAAAGAGAAATCGCTGGACCGTTTCTTTGTTCATGTTTTTGGCGGTGACAGCTTTGAGCGCAAAAAGCCCGATCCATTGCCCATCCGCAAAACCTGCGAGGCATTGGGGACCGAGACAGGCAAAACATTGATGGTGGGCGATTCCAGCAACGATGCACAAGCGGCCCATGCCGCTGGGTGCCCCGTGGTGCTGGTGACTTATGGTTACAACCATGGACAGCCAGTGCAAAACACCCCGGCAGCCGCCTGGCTTGACTCTCTGGCGCAGTTGCCAGATTGCTTGCGCACAGCCGCGCCATGAGTGCGATGCCGCTGGTTAAAGAACAGACGATCAGCTTTGCTACACTAGCCAGCATCATGTGCTTCATCCTCAGCCACTCCTGCGCAGCCTGCCTGCCGAGCCATTCCCAAGCGGAAGGCCGGGGAGCTTGGCCCTGGCGTCAGCCAGCCTGACACTACGACCGTGCGGCTTTGCCCGCCACCCGCGCCCGGCATAGGCTGGGCAACTGGATGTATAAAAAGCACCTCGCCAGAGGTCGCCGAGCGCTTTGGAGGCACTAGCCCATGATCACCGAACTTGAATTCAAAAGCCTGGCCAGTCAAGGCTACAACCGCATTCCACTGATGCTGGAAGCCTTTGCGGATCTGGAAACACCTCTGTCGCTTTATCTTAAGCTGGCCCACACCAAGGACAATGGCAAATACAGTTTTTTGCTTGAATCGGTGGTCGGGGGCGAGCGGTTTGGCCGATACAGTTTCATTGGGTTGCCCGCCCGCACCCTGTTACGTGCCAGCGGCTTTGGTGCCGATGCTAAGACTGAAGTGGTGCGCGATGGTGTGGTGACCGAAACCGCCACGGGCAACCCGTTGGACTTCATTGAACAGTATCAAGCGCGATTCAAGGTGGCCTTGCGGCCTGGCCTTCCCCGTTTCTGCGGGGGTTTGGCAGGTTACTTTGGCTACGATGCTGTGCGCTACATCGAGAAAAAACTCGAAAAAACCTGCCCACCAGATACCCTAGGGACGCCCGACATCCTATTGCTGCAATGCGAAGAACTGGCCGTCATCGATAACTTGTCGGGCAAGCTCTACTTGATCGTTTATGCCGACCCGGCCACGCCAGAAGCCTATGTGGGTGCGAAAAAACGCCTGCGTGACCTGAAAGAACAACTCAAGTACTCCGTCAGCGCGCCGGTGGTCAAAGCCACGCAGTCTTATCCGGCCGAGCGCGACTTTGCCAAGGCGGATTACATCGCCGCCGTGGAGAAAGCCAAGGAACTGATCGCGAGTGGCGACTTCATGCAAGTGCAGGTGGGGCAGCGCATCAAGAAGCGCTATACCGAGAGCCCGCTCTCGCTGTATCGGGCGCTGCGCTCGCTCAACCCCAGCCCCTACATGTATTTCTACAATTTTGGGGACTTCCATGTTGTGGGGGCCAGCCCTGAGATTTTGGTGCGCCAAGAGCAAACCGAAGAGGGTGCCAAAGTCATCATCCGTCCTCTGGCGGGCACACGCCCACGCGGTGCAACGCCCGAAAAAGACAAGGCCGCCGAGCTGGAACTGATCAATGACCCCAAGGAGCGGGCCGAGCATGTGATGTTGATCGATCTGGCGCGCAACGACATTGGCCGCATCGCCCAAATCGGCTCGATCAAGGTGACCGAGGCCTTTGTGGTCGAGCGCTACAGCCACGTCATGCACATCGTGAGCAACGTGGAGGGCGTGTTGAACGAGGGCATGAGCAACATGGATGTACTCAAAGCCACGTTCCCCGCTGGCACTCTGACGGGCGCCCCCAAGGTCCACGCCATGGAATTGATTGACCAGTTCGAGCCCGTCAAACGAGGTATCTACGGCGGCGCTTGCGGCTACATCAGCTATGCAGGTGACATGGACGTGGCCATTGCCATCCGCACAGCCGTCATCAAGGACCAGACTTTGTATGTGCAGGCGGCTGCCGGTGTGGTGGCCGACTCGGTGCCCGAGATGGAGTGGCGCGAAACCGAACACAAGGCGCGTGCCTTGCTGCGCGCCAGCGAATTGGTCGAAGAAGGCTTGGAGTGATCATGGCGAACAAAATCAAACTCCTGATGGTCGACAACTACGACTCGTTCACCTTCAACATCGTGCAGTACTTCGGTGAACTGGGTGCAGAGGTGGAAGTCTTTCGTAACGACGAAATCACGCTCGAAGGCATTGCGGCCCGCCAGCCTGACCGTTTGGTGATTTCTCCCGGCCCTTGCTCGCCAGCCGAGGCGGGCATTTCGGTGGCCGCCATCCAGCACTTTGCAGGCCAACTGCCCATTTTGGGTGTGTGCCTAGGTCACCAAAGCATTGGTGCGGCCTTTGGCGGCAAGATCGTTCGGGCGCAAGAGTTGATGCACGGCAAGACCAGTGTCATCACCACCACACAAGAAGGCGTGTTTGCGGGCTTGCCCCAACAGTTCACCGTCAACCGTTACCACTCCTTGGCCATTGAGCGCGCCACTTGCCCGCCTTGCCTGAAAGTCACGGCCAGGACGGATGACGGCGAGATCATGGGCGTGCGCCACACCGAGCTGGACATCGAGGGTGTTCAGTTTCATCCAGAATCCATCCTGACCGAGCATGGCCATGCCATGCTCAAAAACTTTCTGGAACGACCATGATCGATTTGCGCAGCGACACCGTGACCCAGCCCACTGCCGCCATGCGCGAGGCCATGCTGGCTGCGCCTGTGGGCGACGATGTGTTTGGCGACGACCCCACGGTCAACGCCTTGCAAGAGCGCATCGCGCAGATCACCGGGAAAGAAGCGGCGCTGTTCATGCCCTCTGGCACACAAAGCAATCTGTGCGCCCTGATGGCGCATTGCGAGCGGGGTGACGAATACATCGTCGGTCAAAACGCGCACACCTACCGCTACGAAGGCGGCGGTGCAGCCGTGCTGGGCAGCATACAGCCGCAGCCGCTGGCACAAAACAGCGTGGGAGAAATGGCGCTGGGCGACATCGCGGCAGCCATCAAACCCATGGACTGCCACTTTGCACGCACCCGCCTGCTGGCGCTGGAAAACACCTGGAATGGCCACCCCATGTCGCAGGCCTATTTGGCGCAAGCCACAGCGCTCGCCCGGCAGCACGGCTTGGCCGTGCATCTGGACGGCGCCCGTCTCTTCAATGCGGCTGTCGCACAAGCCGAAGGTGGGTCAGTCACGGCCAGCGTGCGTCGCATCGTGGACCACTTTGACAGCGTGTCGGTTTGCTTCAGCAAGGGGCTGGGTGCGCCCGTGGGCTCGGCCTTGTGCGGATCGCGTGAACTGATTGCCAAGGCGCTGCGCTGGCGCAAGGTGTTGGGCGGTGGCTTGCGCCAGTCCGGCATTTTGGCGGCAGCGGCTTTGCACGCGCTGGACCACCATGTCGAGCGCTTGGCCGATGACCATGCGCTGGCGCAGCGGCTGGCTCAGGGCCTGCAAGGCGTGCCGGGTCTGAGCGTGCGCTCAGCGCAGACCAACATCGTGTTTGTGGATGTGGCCGATGGACGGGGGCCAGCGCTGCTGGAGGCGTTGAAAGATCAGGGTGTTCTGGCCACGGGGCTGATCGGCTTGCGCTTTGTCACACATCTGAATGTGGATGCCGCAGGCATTGACCATGCGGTGGCCTGTGTCCGTCGCTTCATGCAAACCCAGGTGCCGGATGCGGGGCAAGGCCTCACGCGTTCTGGCGTGTACTGAATCGTTCCAACCATGCCGGACGCTCAGCAGCTTTGGATGTTCATAGTGGCAGGCGTGCTGCTTAACCTCACGCCAGGGCCGGATGTGCTCTTCATCGTCAGCCAGTCGCTGCGTGGTGGTGTGCGTGCAGGCGTGGTCGCCGCATGGGGCATTACGGCCGGGTGTTTTTTGCATGTCGCGGCTGCGGCCTTGGGTGTGGGCGCTTTGTTGGCCACTTCTGCCGCAGCGTTCAATGCGATCAAGTGGTTGGGGGCGGCTTACCTGATGTGGATCGGTGTCCGATTGCTGTGGACCATGGCCAAGCCAGCGACTATGGCTTGGGATCCCGGTGGCGTCTTGCCTGCCCAAGAGCTATGCGAAAAGCCGCCCCAAGCCCTCGGTTTGCGTTGGGTCTTCCTCAAGGCGTTTGCCACCAATGCCTTGAACCCCAAAGTGGCACTGTTTTTTCTGGCCTTCGTGCCGCAATTCATTCCGGCCAACACGCCTGAACCAGCTTGGACTTTTGTGTGGCTCGGGTGTTTGTTCAATTTCAATGGTTTGCTGATTTGCATTGCTTGGGCGCTGGCAGCCGCATGGTTGTCTCAACGTACCCGCCTGCTCCAGCGCAGCCTGCAAAACCTGGACCGCTTGGCGGGCTGTATGTTTGTGGGTTTTGGTCTCAAACTGGCCTTGACGGACGCCCCCGCGCATTGACGCCATTCAACTCTTCGATTCATTGCAAGGAAACCCCATGCCCATTACCCCTCAGGAAGCGTTGCAGCGCACCATCGAGCACCGCGAAATCTTTCATGACGAGATGCTCAAGATCATGCGCATGATCATGAATGGTGAGCTCTCGCCGGTCATGACTGCCGCGCTCATCACCGGCCTGCGCGTGAAAAAGGAAACGATTGGCGAGATCACCGCCGCCGCACAGGTCATGCGGGAGTTTTCGACCAAGGTGCATGTGGCCGACCCGACCCATCTGGTGGACATTGTGGGTACAGGTGGGGATGGCGCCCACACTTTCAATATCTCAACCTGCGCCATGTTTGTGGCGGCTGCTGCCGGCGCCAAAACCGCCAAGCATGGCGGGCGCAGTGTCAGCAGCAAATCAGGCAGTGCCGACGTGGTCGAGGCACTCGGGGGCAACATCAACCTCAAGCCCGAGCAGATTGCGCGCTCTATTGAAGAGGTGGGCATTGGCTTCATGTTTGCGCCGAACCACCACCCCGCCATGAAGAACGTGGCCCCTGTGCGCAAAGAGTTGGGCGTACGCACCATCTTCAACATCCTGGGCCCGTTGACCAACCCGGCCAGCGCTCCCAATATCCTGATGGGGGTGTTCCACTCAGATCTGGTGGGTATCCAGGTGCGTGCTTTGCAGCGCCTGGGCGCAGAGCACGCTGTGGTGGTTTATGGTCGGGACGGCATGGATGAAATCAGTCTGGGTGCCGCCACGCTGGTCGGTGAATTGAAGAATGGTCAGATCACCGAATACGAAATTCATCCAGAAGATTTTGGTTTGACCATGTCCAGCAACCGGGCCTTGAAAGTGGACACCCCCGAGCAATCCATGGCCATGTTGCGTGGCGTGCTGGACAATCAGCCTGGTGCGGCACGGGACATCGTTTTGATCAATGCGGCGGCTGCCTTGTACGCGGCCAATGTGGCCGGCAGTATTGCGGATGGACTGGCGCGCGCTCGTGTAGCGGTCGAGTCTGGCGCTGCCAAAGCCAAGCTGGCGCAGTTTGTGGCTTTCGGTCAGTCGGCAGGTTGAGCCATGTGGCATGACGAAGGGACTTGGATCGCAGTGGGCGTTTCGGCCTTGTTTGTGGTGGTCGGCCTGCTGATGCACCGCATTTTTGTTCGCATTTTAAAAAACGGTGCCCCCGCGCACACACAGGAAAAAAACCATGAGTGACATCCTCGACAAAATCGTCGCCGTTAAACGCGAAGAAGTCGCTGCAGCCTTGGCCAAGAAATCTTTGGCAATGGTTCGTGCTGATGCCGAAAGCCGTGTGCTCACACGTGACTTTGAAGGTGCTTTGCGTGCCAAAGTGGCGGCAGGGCAAGCCGCCGTCATTGCTGAAATCAAAAAAGCCAGTCCGTCCAAAGGTGTCCTGCGGCAAGAGTTCATACCGGCCGACATTGCCCAAAGCTATGCCGAGCACGGGGCTGCTTGCTTGTCGGTTTTGACCGATAAGCAGTTTTTTCAGGGCAGTGTGGATTTTTTGAAGCAAGCCCGTGCCAGCTGCGACTTGCCTGTGTTGCGCAAAGACTTCCTGATCGATGTTTATCAGGTCTACGAATCACGTGCGATGGGCGCGGACGCCATTTTGCTGATCGCTGCTTGTTTGGATGATGCGCAAATGGTCGAGATGGAAGCGGTGGCCCGCAGTCTGGACATGGCTGTATTGGTGGAGGTGCATGACCGGGCCGAATTGGACCGTGCGCTGAACTTGAAAACCCGTCTGGTGGGCATCAACAACCGCAACTTGAAAACATTTGAAGTGTCTTTGCAGGCCACATTGGACATGCTCCCGGCTGTTCCATCCGACCGTTTGCTGGTGACCGAGAGCGGCATTTTGTCCGTCGACGATGTCAAGCGTATGCGCGAAGCACATGTCAACGCTTTTCTGGTCGGTGAGGCTTTCATGCGCGCCACAGAGCCAGGTGAGGCACTGGCGAAACTCTTTGCCTGATGTCCAACACGGTGGCTCAGCAGACCTTGGGCTTTGGCGATGCAGCCATGGATGCCGACTGTTTGAGGCGGTGGCCGCCTGACTTGCATGATTTGGAAGATGGCTGGGCACCCTTGGTGCGGGGGTTTCTGGCCTCTTCTGCTGGGAAATCTTTGTCTGTGCGTTTAACGGATGCGCTGAAGACCGGCAAAACCGTGTATCCCACCGAGCCATTCAGGGCGCTCACGTTGACGCCTTTGAGTCAAGTGCGGGTCGTGATTCTGGGACAAGACCCGTATCACGGGCAAAGTCAAGCCGAAGGCTTGGCCTTTTCGGTCGCGCCCGGGGTGCGACTGCCGCCAAGTTTGCGCAACATCTTCAAAGAGTTGCAACAAAGCCTTCAATTGCCTGTGCCGCCCCAAGGTTCTTTGGTGCGCTGGGCCAAGCAGGGCGTGCTTTTACTGAATACTTGCCTGACGGTAGAGGCGGGACAGCCGGCCAGTCATGCGCGTTGGGGTTGGGAGGCGCTGACCGATGAATTGGTTGCGGCTGTAGCGAAAAGCCCACGGCCCGTGGTGTTCATGCTGTGGGGGGCTCATGCGCAAGCCAAAAAGCAGTTGATCGATGCCTACGGGGGGCGCGACCGCCATTTGATTTTGCAAGCCAATCACCCCTCACCTTTGTCTGCGATGCGACCGCCAGTGCCATTTCTGGGCTGCGGGCATTTTGAGCAAGCCAACAAGTTCTGGGCACAAATTGGAGAAAAACCGGTTGAATGGTGAAAAAGTTGTGAGCAAATTTGCGGTGCGTCATAAAAAGATGGCATAATCTAAGACTCGCTTCTGGAGGGGTGCCCGAGTGGCTAAAGGGGGCAGACTGTAAATCTGTTGGCTTACGCCTACACTGGTTCGAATCCAGTCTCCTCCACCAGCAAACTGCCTTTTGGCGGTTGATGAGAGCATTTGGAAATGGTTCCAAGCATTGGCGTTGCATCCACTCGTGCAGCGCAATCAGTGCGGGAGTAGTTTAATGGTAGAACCTTAGCCTTCCAAGCTAATGACACGGGTTCGATTCCCGTTTCCCGCTCCAGTCAATTGCTTGAGTTTGTTAGAAGTTTTGCCCTTGTGGCTCAGTGGTAGAGCACTCCCTTGGTAAGGGAGAGGTCGCGGGTCCGATTCCCGCCAAGGGCACCAGTTTTGGGGCGCGCAATGGAAGTTGTGCGCCCTCTGTCTTGGTTGTTGACCACTACTTTTCGGAGTCGAAGATATGGCAAAAGAGAAATTCGAACGGACCAAACCCCACGTGAACGTGGGCACCATCGGTCACGTTGACCACGGCAAAACCACACTGACTGC